>JBKBIJ010000043.1:0-12493 GCA_046299455.1 Brevinematia bacterium
GGTATGAATTTTAGTTGATCTTTGGTTACATAAGGCTTTCTAAGTCTTATGTATTTTGGGTATACAGTTTTTAGTAATTTTTCAATTTGTTAGTTTTTTGTTTAGAATTTATAAATATGAAAAAATTTTTGGTTGTTTTAGTTATTATTACTTTAGTTGTATTGATTGGTATTTTGGTTTCGTATATTTTGTATGTTTTGGAAGTTAGTAGCTTACAAGATGTTGTTCTTAAGTTTGTTAGGGCTTCTCAGGTTAGGGATATTGAGATTTTAAGGAGGATAGCTGGGGGAAAGATCTTTGCTGGTATTTTTTCTGGGGAGAGTGGGGTAAATGAATATTTTTTGGAAGAACTTTCTAGGCAATTCCCTAGGTCATCGCAACTTAAGTTTCTTAAAGTTTATAGGTCTTCTGAACTTTCTCAAGATGAAAAGAGAAAGTATGGTTTTTTGTCTTGGAAGGTTAATCTTCTTGTTGTTAATGAAAATGATCAGTATGTACTTGGTTACTCTTTTTATGTATCGAGGTTTTCTGAAATTGAAAGTAGTGGTAAAGAGGTTATTTACTATAGAATAATAGATTTTGTTAAGATAGGTGAGATAATATTTTAGTATGGTTTGGTTGGTTTTGACTATTGTTTTTACTATAGGGGCTTTTATGAGTTTTTTTTATAATTTTTGGGTTTTGGGTGCGATTTTTGTTCTTTTGAATATTTCTTTGTTGTGGACTTGGAAATTAGGTGCAGCTTGGGACCCTACACCTATGGAAGTTATACATAAGATTCTTGATTACTTAAGTCCTAAACCCAATGATATTGTTTATGATTTGGGGTGTGGTGATGGAAGGTTTGTTATAGAAGCTGCTAGAAGATATGGTTGTAGGGCTGTTGGTATTGAGATTGATCCATTAAGATATCTTATATCATTAACCAGGGTTAGGTTGCTCGGTTTGAGCGATAGAGTTAAAATTATTTGGAAAAACTTCTTTGATTATCCTCTTAATGACGCTAATATTGTTTTTTGTTTCTTAACGGAAGAAGCTAATAGAAAACTTGAAGTAAAGTTCTCAAAAGAGTTACCTTATGGTACGTTTATAGTTTCTTACTTATGGCGTTTTTATGGTTTTAATCTTGTTAATGTTATTGATGACAAGATATTCTTCTATTTGGTTTAGTTTTTTGCAAATATTATTGAATTGAGGATATTTTTACTTCTATAATTTTGTTACATCCGATACTTGTAGAAATTATGAGAGGAATGACAGGTTTTTCATATATATCTCAAATTACAGAGTACGGTAAGTTAAATGTTTATTTGAGATCTCTTAATTCTCGTTTTCTTGAAATTAAATTAAATATTCCATCCGCTTTTTACGGGTTGGAGTCTCGGATTAGGAAAATGTTGAGTGATAAGATTAAAAGGGGTAAATTAGAACTTACCATTGATTTTTACCCCAAAGGTGTGGTAGGTTATGAGATTAACGTTAACGAAGATCTTGCAGAGAGCTATTTTTTATCTCTCAAGAAGTTAAGTAATCGTTTGGGGTTACTACCGGATATAGATATAGTAGATATTGCTAGTATGCCAGATGTTATAAATCTAGTTAAATTCGAAGTACCATCATCTTTTTTGGATCAAGTTCAAGATTTGGTTAGTAAGGTTATTGAAGATATTATAAAGCAAAAGAAAAAGGAAGGAGAAGAAGCGAAGAAAAATATCATGGAAATTATTTCTAAAATTAGACATGAGATAAATATTATTAGTCTTCGTTGGGTTGAGGTGAATAATCTTATTGAAGATAAAATAAAAGAAAGAGTTAATAAGTTTTTCAGTGAGTATGATAGCAAGAAAGAGATAGATACTTCTATTGTGGCTTTTCTACTTAAAATTGATATAAATGAAGAAATTTTCAGATTTGAAAATCATCTTAACGATCTTGAGAAGTTAATGGATAGTGAAGTAGAGGTTGGAAAAAAGTTTGAGTTTATTTTACAAGAACTTAATAGGGAAGTTAATACTATAGCTTCAAAGTCGTTTGATTATAATATCTCATCATCTGTGATTGAGATAAAGGTTGCTCTTGAGAAGATAAGAGAACATATACAAAACATAGAGTAATTATGGGTGATGAACATAAGAAAGGTAAAATATTTATAGTGTCTGCTCCATCAGGTACGGGTAAAACAACCATCCTTAAGAGAATTATAAATGAGATACCTAATCTGTATTTTTCAGTTTCAGCTACTACGAGAAAACCTAGGGAAGGTGAGGTTCACGGGATTGATTATTACTTTGTTTCTGTTGAAGATGTGCTTGAGATGTTTAAGAATAAGGAACTTATAGAATGGGCAATGGTACATGGTAACTTTTATGGTACTCCTGTGTGGGAAGTAGAGGGTAAGATAAATTCAGGAAAAAATGTTATAGTAGATGTTGATGTAAAAGGTTTTATGAAGATCAAAAGGAGATACCCTGATGCTATTTCAATATTTATCATGCCACCTTCTATCGAAGAATTAAAAAATAGATTACTCAAAAGAGAAGGTAAAGATAAACTAGAGGGTGAACTAAAAAAAAGATTTGAAAAAGCAACTTACGAAATTTCATTCAGAGACCTATACGATTACGTTATCGTTAACGATGACCTAGACAAAGCTTGTAACGAACTTAAGGAGATAATACTAAAGAACATTCAAGATTAAGTATTCAAGAAAAATACAATTTTGATACAAAAAAGTACATTTTGAAGAACTTATTCGATTATACTTGACTATTGATGTAGGTTTTTTTATATATTTTATAATTATGGAAAGTAAATCTCAGAATATTAATGTTCATAGTAGTGAGATAAGTGTTTGGCCTTTTATTTTGGGTATTTCTTTGTTTTTATTATTCTTTGGTTTTATTATCTATTTTGTTTTTGAACAACAGGTTATTGGTTTTGTTTTTATTGTTTTTTTTCTGACTTTGTTGATTTTTAGTTCTACCGGGTGGGCTAATGAAATATTTTATTTTAGTAATAAGGAAAATTTAGGTGTTAGGGCAACTATTTGGTTTATTTGTGCTGAAAGTATCATATTTGGGGTTTTAATAGTTTCCTTCATTTCTTCTAGAGTTCAGTTTTTTGATAAATGGATTGAATTTATGCCAGAGAGAGGTTTTAATTATGCTTTATTGTTGTTGTTGACTTTTATACTTTGGTTATCTAGTTTTACTATTTGGAAGTCTGAGAATTCTCTAGAGCATAAAGATTTATATGGTTATAGGTTCTGGCTGATTTTGACTATGGTCTTAGGTGTTTTGTTCTTAGTACTACATTTTATTGAATGGAGAGTTTTGTGGGAAGAGGGTTTTACTATTTCTTCTAATGTTTTTGGTACGGGGTTTTATTCTCTAACTGGTGTTCATGCTTCACATGTTTTAGTAGGTATTCTTATCCAATTTGTGCTATTGTTGAATTCTGGTAAATCTTTAGATTATTTAACACCAATTAGGGTTGGTAGTTTTTATTGGCATTTTGTTGATATTGCTTGGTTATTTGTTGCATCTACAGCTTATATAGTAGGAGGTTATTCATTCGTAAAATGATCAGAGTAACTTTTTTGTTGACATACTTATTGTTTTTAATTTCTAGTTTTTCTTATGCGGTTCCTTCTGCAAAGCATGTTCCTTCGGTTTTTGATCCTAGTGTTATGATTATCGATGAGAAAAATTACATAGGTAAAGTAGTAGATAATTTTGATTTTGTTCTAGAAGATGGTACTCATTCTTCTTTAAAAGACTTTACACAAAGTGGTAAACCTACGGTTATACTACCTATATTCTACAAGTGTATGACAGGTTGCCCTGTAATTTTAAATAATGCTATTCATAGAATTAAGAAAATAGATAGAGATTTTAATTTTATTGTTTTATCGTTTGATAAGAATGATACTATTTCTGATCTAGTGGAGTTTAAAAACTCCCATTCTGGTCATTTTGAAGATAGAAGAATCAAATTTGGGATACTCACTGATAATGGTGTTATTAATTTTACTAATTCAACGGGGTTTAAGTTTTTCTTTTCTAAGCAAGACAATACTTTTGTGCATACTCTTACTTTGATATTTGTTTCTGATAAGGGAAGGATAACAAGGTATTTGTTTGGTTCTAATCCAAAAGAAGGGGATGTTAGAATTGCTTTGGCTGAAGCAAGTATAGATAAGTTTTCATTTAATTCTATTATTGACTTTGCTTATTTGGTGTGTTTTACCTACAACAGCAAAACTAGAAGTTACGAGCTTAACCCGATTTTATTCTTTGGTGGTATTGGGATTGTGATGGTTCTTTCTTCTTTGATTACTTCTTTTATTGTTATTAGGAGGAAGAAATGTGGGAGTTAATATCTAAGATGCTATTACCTTTTTTGAATAGTTTCCAAACTGCTTCCCCTAAACAATATTGGTTAAATTCATATTTTATTTGGTTTGTTGCTTCTGCAATTTTGTTTGTTGGTGTGCTTATTTTGGGGTTATATTTCATTATTAGGTATAGGTATGTTAAAGGTAAGAATGAAGAAGGTGCTCATATTGAGGGTAATACTTTTCTGGAAATTATTTGGATTGTTGTACCTACGATTCTTGCTATATTTCTTGCAACATTTTCTTTTGCTAATTTCATGTATCAAAGGAGTTTGCCAATGGATGGTATTGAAATTAAGGTTACTGCTTTTATGTGGGGATGGGAGGTTGAATACCCAAATGGTAAGGTTATTGTTACTTCTTTTGATCCTAATAATCCTTATGATAAGACCGAAGAAGAAAAGTTCTATCTCCCTGTAGGTGAAAAGATAAAAGTTTTCTTAACTTCTAGAGATGTTATTCATTCGTTCTATGTTCAACCTGCTATGATAACTGAGGATGCTGTTCCTGGTAGAATAACTTATATGTGGTTTAAGGTAGATTACGAAGGTGAGTATTATGCGTTTTGTAGAGAGTACTGTGGTACTTGGCATTCTGGTATGGTTGCTGTTTTGAAGTTCGTTGATAAAGATGAATTTGAAGAATGGTTAAAAAATTAGTTTTGGGGGTTTTATGAGCTACGAAGGCAAACCTTGGTACTATGGTAGTCTAAAAGATTGGATTTTTACCACTGATCACAAAAAGATAGGGATCCTGTATTTCTTTACATCTTTCATTTTCTTTCTTATAGCTGGAATAATGGGAATGATAATAAGGTATGAACTCACTAACCCTGGTATTGATCTACCTTCAGTTTCAGGACAAGAAGGTGCAGATCTGTATAATTATCTTCTGACAGGGCATGGTACTATAATGTTGCTGTGGTGGGCTGTTGCTGTTTGGACTGGTTCTTTTGGAAACTTTTTTGTTCCTATTATGATAGGTGCTAAAGATGTAGCTTTTCCTAGGCTGAATGCTTTTAGTTATTGGGTCTTTTTTGGTGCTAGTGTAATGCTACTTATTACCTTGATACCTGGAAACTGGATAAAAACATTGTGGACTGCCTATCCACCATTTTCTATTAATCCAAATGCAGGTCCTGTTGCGTTTTACACTATCATAATAAACTTGTACGGTATTTCAGCTACTGCTACTTCTATAAATTTCGTTGTGACAATATTGTCAAAGAGATTAAATGGAATGGGTTTTAGAAAATTGAATCTATTTACACATACAATACTTGCTGCTAATCTAATACAGCTTTTTGGTGTTCCTTCGTTCTTGGGTTCTGTCAATTTGCTATTTATAGATAAATACTTTGGAGCTAATTTCTTCAATCCAGAATTAGGTGGTGATCCACTTTTGTATCAGAACATTTTTTGGTTTTATTCTCATCCCGCTGTTTATGTTATGGTTTTACCAGCATTTGGAATATTTTCTGAAGTTATATCTGTTATGTCTAGAAAACCTATATTTGGTTATATTTCAATGGTTTTTGCAATATACTTTATTGCTCTTTTAGGTTTCTTTGTTTGGATACACCATATGTTTGCTGCAGGCATACCTGATTGGGCTAGAGTGTTGTTTTCTTATACAACCATACTTGTCGGTGTTCCCACAGGTGTTAAAATATTCAATTGGTTAGCAACATTATACAACGGTGCTATAAGATTAACTACGCCAATGTTATATGTTCTAGGTGCGTTATTCACATTTTTGATAGGAGGTTTAACAGGTGTTTTACTTTCAATGGTCTCAGCTAATTTGGGGCTCACTGACTCTATGTTTGTTGTTGGACATTTCCATTATGTTCTTGGAATGTCTGTAACATTTGGAGTTTTTGCTGGTATTAGTTATTGGTTTCCAAAGGTTACTGGTAAGGTTTATAATGAAAAGTTAGGTATTTGGTCTTTTATATTCAGTATCGTTGGTGCAAACATATTCTATTTCTTCCAAACGTTTTCAGGAACTTTAGGTATTTCCAGAAGGTACGCTGATTACCCAAACATACCTGAATGGGTTCTAGTTAATCAAATACAAACATTTGGTTCTATTATATTATTCATTGGTATTGTTATTTTTGTTTTGAGTATTATAGTAAGCTTATGGAAAGGTAAAAATGCTAGTGATAACCCTTGGGATTCGAAATCACTCGAATGGTATTTAACAGATTCACCAGTTAAAATTGGTAATTTTAAAAAAGAATTGGATCACATACGTAAAGAATGGCATCCATATTCATACTACAAAGGATACCATGAGCATTTCTAAAGTCTAAGTTTCTTTAGTGTTTCTTATATAAGCTACATTTGATTTGCTAATGTCTATGGTGGGTTCGGATTTTTGCTTTTACTTAATGAAAATTTGTTCGAATGCATTTGAATGATATGTGGAAGTATGAAAACTTTCTATATATTTATTCTATTCTCTACTCCTTAAGAGGCTAACATGTGATTGAAATATTAATTATTTGTTAGTGTGTTAAATGGAATAAAATTTGATTTCTTGATTTTTGTTAGTTATAATTAAGATGATGTTTAGAATTGTTTTTTTGTCATATGTATTTATTTTATTGTTAAGTGGTTTTAGTGTTAATAATTTTTGTTTTGTTAAATATCATCAAAATCGGTGCTATGATCATCTTTACAGTTTTAACCTTGATAACTGTAATCTTTGGTACCATGTTCATCAATGTTGTATTGAGTTTTCTACTCAAGGTTACAATAGTTCTGATGTTAACTTAAGTAAATACATGTATTATTTTTTATCTTTTACATTTAGTGATTTAATTTATTCTTTTAGTGATCATCGAGTCCTTTGTGAGAATATTTTAATTTCTTTAGATTTAGTATTTCCGTCTTTTGTTAGATCTCCTCCTTTTCTAGTTTAGACTTTTTACTTAATAGATAAGATATTTTTTACACTTAGTAAATAAAATTTAAATAGAATTTTTAAGGAGGATGATTATGAAGAGAGATATGTTTTTTATGTTTGTTTGTGTTTTAACTTTGTTTTTGTACTCTTGTGGTTATCAGGAAGATATGAAGTTTTCTAGGCCTTTGGACAATGAGATAGGTAAGGAAGGTATATGTGTTGTTGATGGTATGAAGTTTACTATTACTGAAGATACTGTTGTTTACGAAAGAGATGGTAAGAGGTATTACTTTTGTGGTATGGGTGGGGAGTTAGACGAATTTAGAAAAGATCCTGATAAGTATACTACAGAGTATGATAAGAAGTACAGAAGTGATCATAGTGGACATGAATACAAAAGTGATGAAAATATTCAAAGTTATGCAAAGAAAAAGAATAGAAAGATAGCATACTATCGTGGTTGTTCTTTATATCCTGACTATGTTTCGGAAGTTCCTGGTAAATGTCCTGCAGGAATGGACCTTATACCTGTGTATGAAGATGAGGTTAGAAACATTGTTGTTGATGGTAAGATTACTTCATTATTAGGTTTTAAGATAGTGCCTGTTTTCAAAACAAATATTAATGTATATATCAGATTACCTGGAAGAGTTGTGATTGATTCTGAACTTTATAACCTTCAATCTGAATATATTTCTGTAACTAAGATTATCCGTGATGATATCACTTTGTCACCTATAAAAGAAAAATTGTATGTTCTCGGATATGATAAAGGAGATTTAGCTAAGCTTGAAGAGTTAGGTAAACCTGAGGATTATCTTGTTGTACCTAATGAGTATGTCAGTGTTATTGTTTACGTCAATAGTGATATAAAAAGGTTTATTAGGAAGGGAATGGAAGTTTATATTGATTTACCTAATGGTGCTAAACTTAAAGGGGTTGTTAGATTTGTTAGTAGGGTATCTGATTCAGGTACTTTATTGGTACCTGTTAGAGTTAAGGTTTATGATCCTTATCTTATGCTTAATCAAAATATGTATGTTAATGCTAATATTGTCTTGAGAGTTTATGGGATTGTTGTGGATAAGAAAGCTGTTATATATACAGGTAAGAGAAAAACAGTTTATGTTTATGAAGGTAACAATGTTTATGTTGCTAGAGATGTTGAAGGAGAGTATATAGGAGATTTCTTTATTGTTAGATCTGGTGTTTCTGAAGGTGATATGATTGTTGTT
This sequence comes from Brevinematia bacterium, assembly GCA_046299455.1. Taxonomy (GTDB): domain Bacteria; phylum Spirochaetota; class Brevinematia; order DTOW01; family DTOW01; genus SKYB106. The sequence continues at coordinate 8,545 of JBKBIJ010000043.1, forward strand.
AATGGTAATTCTCTTTTAGATGCCCAAGCTGAACTTATTGGTATTTTCAGGTTTGGGGTAGCAAGATGAAAAGATTCCTGGAATTTGTTTTGAGGAATAGAAATGTAATTTTGTTACTATATTTTTGTATATTAGTGATTGGATTGTATGTTTTAGGAAAACTACCTATAGACGCTATACCAGATGTTGGTGAAAAACAGCAAATAATTATTGTGAATTGGGAAGGTAAAGATCCGAAGACTATAGAACAACAGATAACATATCCTATTGTTACCAAGTTGTTTGGTATTCCAAACTTGAAATCAATTAGATCTTCATCTGCATATGGCTATAGTATGATATACCTAATTTTCGAGGACAGTACTGATTTTTATTGGGCAAGAACAAGAGTAATAGAAAAGTTACAGCAGGTAGTTACAACGATTCCGGAAGGTGTTAGGGTTGAGATAGGTCCTGATGCCACTGGTTTAGGGCAAATTTTCCAGTATTACATTGAAAGTTCTTCTTTGGATCTTGTTGAACTAAGAACACTTCAAGATTGGTATATTAAGTTTTATCTTAGTTCAGTTGATGGTGTTGCCGAGGTTGCTTCAATAGGGGGGTTTGTTAAATCTTATCAAGTTACTTTAGATCCACAAAAGTTAGCTATATACGGTATAGGTATAAATGAAGTTGTGGATGCTATTTTTAATGCTAATTACGAAGTTGGAGCTGGTGAGATTGAAATTTCTGGTAGAGAGATTATTTTGAGGTCTGAGGGTTTTATTAGAAGTAAAGAGGATATAGAGAATAATGTAGTTTTGTATAGAGATGGTATTCCTTTACTGGTTAAGGATATAGGAATTGTTGAGATTACTACTGAACCAAGAAGAGGAGTTCTTATTGATAAGAATGGAAAGGAAGTTGTTGGTGGTGTTGTAGTAGCAAGATATGGAGTTAACCCCAGAGAAGTTATAGCTAGAGTAAAAAAGAAGATAGAGGAAATAAATGCGATTTTACCTGGTGATACTAGAATAATTCCGTATTATGATAGAACGGAGATAATCGAAAAAGTTGAACATTCTCTTATTAAGACACTTGTGGAAGAAAGTCTTGTTGTTGTTGTCATTATTTTCATATTTCTTCTGCATTTTAGATCTAGCTTGATTGTTATTGTTTCTTTGCCTCTATCGGTGTTGATAGCATTTATTGCTATGTATATTTTGAGGATAGATGGTAATATAATGTCAATTAGTGGTATAGCAATTGCTATAGGAACGCTAGTAGATATGAGTATTATAACTGTAGAAAATATTCATAGACGTTTATTGATGAGTAGGAATGATCATATTAATCAGGTAGTTATAGATGCTGTAAAAGAAGTGGGGCCTGCTATCATTACTTCTGTGGCTATGATAGTTATTTCATTTCTGCCTATATTCTTTCTTACTGGTAGAGAAGGTAAACTGTTTCATCCGCTTGCGTATACAAAGACACTATCAATAATAGGCTCACTTGTTGTTGCTGTGACTTTGTGTCCTATTCTTGCGACAATGTTTATCGAAAGTAATGTAAAGATAAGAGAATATTTCGTAAGTAATATTATTAGGAATGTTTATGATAAAGTTATATTCTTTTTGTTTGATAGGAAGCTTATAATTTTCGGTATTGCTGGTGTCTTGATTATTGTATCTATGTTGATGAGTTTTAGGATAGGTAGAGAGTTTATGCCTCAACTTGATGAAGGTAGTATTCTGTATATGCCTTCATCTACACCATCTATATCTATAACTAAAGCTAAAGAAGTTATGTCATTACAAAATAAGATGATATCATCTTTACCTGAAGTTGAGAATGTTGTTGGTAAGATTGGCAGAATAGATAGTGCTACTGATCCTTCACCTATTGAAATGTTTGAGACTATAATAACTTTGAAAGATAAAAGCGAATGGCGTAAAGGAATTACTAAGGATGAGATTATAAGGCAACTTGATGAAATTCTTAATATTCCGGGTTTTGCTAATATTTTTACCCAGCCAATAATAAATAGAATTGAAATGTTATCAACTGGTATGAGAACACAAATAGGTGTTAAGGTTTTTGGAAGCGATATTAATGAATTACAAAGAATAGTTAATGAAATAAAAGACGTTCTTGGTGGTATTAAAGGAGTTAAGGATATTTATGTTGAGCAATTATTAGGTAAGCCTTATATACAAATAGTACCAGATAGATTTAAGTTGGCAAATTATGGATTATCTGTTAGAGATTTTAATAGAGTTATAGAAACTGCTATTGGAGGTAAGAATATAACTTATTCAATTGAAGGTAGAGAAAGGTATCCAATTAAGATTAGGTTTCCTAGAGAAGTTATAGATTCACCAGAGAAAATAAAAAATCTATTTTTTAGTTTTAATGGTAAACAAGTAAGTTTATCTTCACTCTGTGATATAGAAGTTGTTGATATGCCTTCAATGATTAATTCTGAGAATGGGCTTTTGAGAATAATTATATTTTTTAACGTTACAGGTAGGGACATTGTTAGTTTTGTGGAAGAAGCAAGGAGGAAAATAGACGAGAAACTCAAAGGTAAAATACCACCTGGATACTTTTATGAGTTTGATGGGGAATATAAAAACCAAGCTAGGGCTTCTGGAACACTCTTTATAGTTATACCTTTGAGTTTGCTATCCATCATACTTATAGGGTATTTGAACTTTAGATCGCTTGTTTCATCGTTGTTACTGTTTACTTCTATACCTGTTAGTATATCTGGAGGAATAATACTTCTCTTTTTGTCTGGGTATAATTTTAGTGTAGCAGTTTGGACTGGATTTTTATCACTTTTTGGCATAGCTGCTAACGATGCGGTTGTTATAACAACTTATATAACTGATAGACTTAAAAATGTAAAAATAACTACTCTTTCAGATCTTAGAACGGTGATATCAGATGCAGGTAAAGCAAGGATAAGACCAGCTTTAATGATAATGATTACAGTGTTATTGTCTTTATCTACAATTGTTATTTTCCCAGGGGTAGGTAAAGAGATACTTATACCTATGGCTATACCTATGATAGGTGGTATGATTACCTTACCAATAGCGTGGTTTATAATACCATTGTTATATGAAGTAATATACTCTAGAAAATTTCTGAATAAAACTAAAGTTGGGAGGTAATTATGAGATTTGTTCTTGTTGTTTTTGTGTTGTTGCCCTTTACATCATTTTCTGTATATTTAAGTTTGGATGATCTTTTATTTGTATCTCTAACAAATAATAAAGAGATTACTTCAATAAAGTATGCCATATTTGGGTTTGAGAAAAATAGAGATTTCGTAAGTTCCTTTGAAAACCCTCTCTTGGTATCGGAGTTCTTGATAGATGGTTCTAATCTTGAGAAAATGTTTGGAATAAGCCTACCTCTAAACTTTTATAAGAAACCATTTTTGTATGAACTCTATGATAGTTTTTTGAGAGTCAAGAAATCTGAATTAGAGATAAAGACTTATGAAGTATTGACGGATTTAAAGAAAAAGTACTTTAGAAACTTGATATTGATTTTCATAACTAACGAGTATAATAATATTATTGAATCACTCAATAAACTTAGGGGGATAGTAGATAGTAGATATTTATCTGGTAGAGCTACTCTGAAGGATATTGTTAGAGTTAATACTGAGATTTCCAAAGTTAAAGTTGAGCTCAATAATGTTAAACAAGAAATATTTTCTAATGAGCGGAGGATTTTCTATCTTATGGGTTTAGATCAAGGTAATCATGTTATATCCTACAGATATTCTGACTTAACTAATCTTATATCTATAGATGTTGAGTCTATACCTTATTCTAGATCTATTTATTTAGATCTTTTATGGAAAGAGATTAAACTAAGTGAAGTTAAGTATAGATTTTCTTATGTTGACTTACTACCGGATCTTATGGTAACTTCAAAAAGTGATTTTATG
>JBKBIJ010000044.1:0-12321 GCA_046299455.1 Brevinematia bacterium
TGACATCTTAAAATAGTAATCATGTGTAACATTTCAAAATTGAAACCACACACACAAAAAAAATATTGAAACTCAAAATGTATTCAATTACTATTAAGAAATGCAAAAGTTACTACTTTTATTAGTAATAAGCCTTTTATTGATTGCAAACTTAGCTTTTTCTACTACCTATATAATAGTAATTGATACCTCGCTAAGCATGAATAGAAGAGTAATCGACAATACAAGATTGTTTGACATAGCACTAAAATCGCTATCTAATTCTCTATATTCGCTAAAGAAAGGAGATATAGTATACATAGTGGACTTTAATGAGAAAGTTAACATAAGACCACCTATAAAGATAAAAGATGAAAATACAAAAGAAGTAATATACAAAGTTATGGTTGGTTTACAACCATATGGAAAGTGGACATTTACCTATCAAATGCTTGAAGAAATTTCAATACTCATAAAAAGTAATAATATTAATCCGGTTGATTCAAAAGTAATAATAATTTCTGATGGTATAGACGATCCTCCAGTAAAATCAAAAAAATATTTCGTTAACCTAGAAAAAATATCAACACTCTTCGATCCAAAACAACTTATATACTACATATCTTTGGAAAAACTCTCCCAAAACAAAACTAAGAAAACAGAATTATCAGAAAAACTAAAATCTACATCTCAAATAGTAGTAGTAGAAGTAGAAAATACAAACCAACTAACTCAATCAATCGAAAAAAGTTTCAAAAGTGATAGAATACCATTGCTTTATATTCTAATAGGAACCTTGACAATAACATTACTATTAATATGGCTTATACTAAATTACATATATATCCCCTCGGTAGCTAGGAAAAACTCTGGAATAAACAAACTCATATGTTCATCAGAAAAAAGCAAGAAAACAATACTTCTAAAAGGCCCCAAAATAATAATAACACCAAATAAAGGCAGAATATCATTACAAAATTGGACATACAATGGTAAGCTTACATTAAAAGCCACAATGAAAGGATACAAATTATTCTACAGTAATCCTTCTGGAGTATTCGGTATATCAAACGGTAACATACTTACTAAAGAAAGTTCATTTAGCATAACTAACTATACTTTCAAAACTGAATAAAAGCTGTTTTAAAAATCCAATTTCTTCTATTTTTACCTCGTTCTTCTTCATAGATTATTTGGACAATTGTTACTTCTATTATGTGACTTATAAAAGCAGTCTTTCTGAAATATCCTTATTTTCTGCTCCATAATTTTCGGGGATATTGGTCTTTTAGAGTGAACAATCTCTTCACACCCTATTCTTCTAAATGAAGAAAATGTCAAACAATTACATACAAAAGATTGTATAGCAAGGAGTTATTGAATTTCTTAGCGATATTTTTAGATCTTCAAATTAGGAAAGTAATTTCTTTGAGCAAAATGGGTCTCTTTTTTAAGGTTTTATCCAGTTTTTAGAAATACTTTTGTACTTTTAAGCAAGAAAGTAATACCTTTTGATACACTCCTTAATGATTATAGTTTCACATTTGGTAATATATTTACTTAGGTACTATAAGATCATTTTTCTGAGTATGTTGTGTAGAAAAAAAGATAGCTAGAAAACAAAGATGTAAAATAGCAAACTCAAAGTTAAGCTAGATATAAAACTAAATGATAAAGAAGCCATTATACTTCTTGTAGCAGAAACTGGAACTAGATTTCTGGTAGGTGTTTTAAAACCGTGGTAAGAAGCAATACTAGGGAGGAAAAAACCAACAAAGACAACTTTTAGAAATAGAAGCAAAAGGTCTTGAATTTTAACTTTATTAAATATCAAATCTATTATTTCACCAATATAAATATCATAGAAAAGCAAGATAGTCATAGGTCCCACAACTAGAATAACAAAAGATATAAAAACTGCCAAAATTAAAAGAGAAAAAACCATACCTAATACCCTAGGTAACATCAGATAAAAAAGAGGATCTATTCCCATTGAAACTAAAATATCAAACTCTTTATTAACATACATATTACCTATCTCAACAGCAATGGCAGAAACAGACCTAGATATAACTATGACAAAAAGTACAATAGGAATAATCTCTCTAAAAATTACCATAATAAACACATCAGAAATAGTATCCTTGGGAATAACATTAGGGAATTGGAAAAACATTATAAAAACAGCAACAAAACTAATAAGAATAGATACAATAAATACAGACTTAAGAGCCTGAAAAGCAGTAAAGTAAATCTGCTTTATTAAATTTTGATAAAGCAAAAGATTCTGATTATGTGGATGTTTTTTAAAAACTTCAAAAAAACTGTAAACACTTAAAGATATAACTCCTCCAAAGTAATCTAACTTATTTATCAACCACCTACCCACTTTACCAAGAACATATATCATAACATACCTCTTGAAAGTAAGTTTATTATTGACCTCAATATTTCATCTTCTCCTTTAGCATAATTAGATCTAACCGCATCATTAATACCTAAAATTAACTTTTGTATTTTAGTAGCCACAACACCTAAAACTTTACTTCTAACATTAACATCAAGATTCTTAGTAACATTAACTATATTATTGATCTTAGATTCAACAAAAGGCATCCACATACCAACATTTTCTCTACCTATAGAATCTAAAACTCTATCATTAAAGATAAACTCAATTATGTAATTCTTTATTTCATCATCTGACACAATCAAAATTATAAACAATTTAAAATACATTACAACACTATTTCAAAATAATTAATGAGACCATGTCAAAAACCGTTATTACATTTCTTTCAGTTAATAGTATACCAACAACGAATATCAAGGAACATAACCTTCGTAAACAATACTACCTTTTAAGTCAATAATAGACACAAATAGTTTTTTCACAAATTTATTTTCTTCTTTATACCACCTAATATCCAATACCTCTTTTAGGTAAAAGGTTTTTTCTTTTTTCTGGTAAACATTATGTTTTTTTACAACGAAATAAGAAAAATTACTATCAGGCTTACCTAAAATGTATCTAACAATATTATTACTTCTCACAACAGTTAGAACTCTGTTAGTAACAAAAAAATCATCCGAAAAACTAATTTCATACTCAACGTCTTTAACAAACTGTGAAACAGAAAAATCAAATCTTGAAGAAAAAGATTCAAAGAACCTAACACCAATAGATATGAGATTATAAATAACCATGAAAACAATAGAAGAAAGCATTAAAACAACCATTACTTCTATTAAGGAAAAGGCTTTAGAACTACTCATTCTACAATCTCAAAATCTAAAAATCCTTTTACAATAGAATAAGATTTTAATCTGACATTCACTTTTTGACCTATTCTAAAAACTTTACCGTCCCTATCTACAATTTCACCATCAACTTTACTGAGCTCACAGTTACACCCTAAGCTAGAAAAAGGGACAAACCCTTCAATACCATTCTGAATTATCTGAACAAAAATACCATCGTCTTTAAAACCTGAAATAACCGCTTCAAATATTTTATTAGGGAAATTTTTTATATACCTTATACCTTTTAGCTTAGCAATAAATCTTTCTGCTGAAACAGATTCTCTTTCTGTGTTAGAGCAATGTTCTGCTATTTTTTTTAATTTTTCAAGACTAATCGAACTCGGCCTTTTCTTCTTTTTAGACAAAACAAACTTAACGAGTCTATGTACCACAAGATCTGGGTATCTCCTTATAGGGGAAGTAAAATGAGTATAGTACTCAAAATCTAATCCGTAGTGTCCTATGTTATCGGTATCATACCTAGCTTGCTTCATGGATCTCAATATCATATAGTTTATAAATTCTTCATACTCTTTTTGAGACACATTCATTATAATATTCTGTAGATGAGAAGATGTAATTTCATCAACTGGAGGTAATTTAAAACCAAACAAAGAAAGCACTTTCGAGATGTTTTCTATATCTTCGTAATTGGGTTCTTCATGCACTCTAAATATAGAAGGTCCTTTATCAGAAAGAAACTTAGCAACAGTCTTATTAGCCATCAACATAAATTCTTCAATAAGCTTCTCCGACCTCAACCTAGAATAAATTTTGAAACTCAAGGGATTACCTTTATCATCAAGATATATTCTGTTTTCCTTAAAGTTGAAATCTATACCACCCTTAGATATTCTCTTATCACGCAACTTTTTAGCAAGATCCCACATGTTATTAATAACTTCAACAAGAGATTTATCCTTTTCAATAGAAGGGTCATCTAAAATACTTTCAACATAATCATAAGTAAGTCTATACTTACTATTTATTACAGAAGGAAATATATCAAACTTATCAACTTCAATGGTTTCCTTATTTATCCACATCATAACTGACATAGTAAGCCTATCAACATTAGGATTCAAACTACATATTCCGTTAGATAACTCAAAAGGTAACATGGGGAAAACTACATCAATAAGATACGTCGAATTACCTCTTTTAAGGCTCTCCTCATCTAAAGCAGTTCCAGGGAAAACATAATGAGAAACATCAGCAATATGCACTCCAAGTATATAATACTTATCATCAAGATCTAACGATACAGCATCATCAAAATCTTTAGCATCATCGCCATCTATGGTGAAAATAAGCTTATCTCTAAAATCAATCCTACCCTTTAAATCATCATCAGAAATTTTCTGTTTTATTCTCTTAGCTTCTTTTATAACAGCCTTTGGAAACTTATATCTTATCTTGTACTTTCTCAAAACCAAAATAAGATCCATCAAAGGATTATTCTCTATTATTTCCTCTTTAAGCCAAGGCAGTCTTTTTCTTCTAGACAATTCCAAGAGTAATTCTTTCTTATCTAAGTTCTCAAGACGCACTCTACTCTTACTCAAAGAAAAAGAAGATTTTTTAGTTCTTTTCATCTCACAATACTAGGGAAAATTATTAATAAGAAATTACAAACTTTTCAAGTGGAGAAAGATACTGTTTCAAAAAATGTTCTTACTTATCCACTTAAACAAATACCTCAAAGGTAAAAACTACTGCTTTTTTGGTATTTCAAAATGGCTAAATAAGACAAAACTTCAATTTCAAACTACATATCAAGATATTCCTTTAATATTTCTTTTACTCCGGAACTTTTAAGCTTCTTAAGAGCTTTCGTTTCAATTTGTCTTATTCTTTCGCGGGTTACTTTAAATATGTAGCCAACCTCTTCAAGCGTATGGACATACCCATCCTCAAGCCCAAATCTCATCCTAAGAACTTTTTGCTCTCTCTTAGGCAAAGTTGAAAGAACTTGATCTATAACCTCAGATAAGAGGTTATTCATCGTTTTGTTATAAGGGTTTACAGACTTGACATCTTCTATAAAATCACCTATATTAGCATCATCACTTCTAGCAGCAGGACTATCTAAAGAAATAGGATCTTTCATAGAGTTAAGTATTTGTGCTATCCTTGATTCAGGAATGTTCATTCTCTCAGATATTTCTTGCGTAAGCGGTTGCCTACCAAGTTCCTCCATAAGTTCCCTTTCAACTTTTCTTATCTCATTAACATATTCTATAAGGTGTATGGGGATCCTAATAGTCCTAGATTGTTCCGAAATTGATCTTGTTATAGCTTGCTTTATCCACCAAGTAGCATAAGTAGAAAACTTGAATCCTTTCTTATACTCAAACTTTTCGACCGCCTTCATCAAGCCTATATTGCCTTCTTGTATAAGATCAAATAAAGAAAGTCCTTTGTTAACATATTTTTTGGCAATAGATACTACCAACCTCAAATTAGCTTCTATAAGTTTGTTTTTAGCAGTTTCTATCTTATTCCTAGCTTCAACAACTCTCCTATACCAATCTTCAAGAAGTGAAAAATCTCTAATATTAAGTTGTCTCTTAATTTTATTCAAAACAAATTTTGCCCTTTTTATCCTCGCTATATCAGTTATAAGATCATCACCTGTAAGATCAGCTTCATACAAGAAATACTCATCTAAATCACTAAGATCTTCCATTTGTTCTATCTCATCAACAGGCTTACCATACTTAAGTTCTATATCACCAAGGATCTTGAGATTATTCTTCATTTCATTATAAAGATCTATTATCCTATCAGCACTCTTCTTTATAAGATCTATGTTTAAATTTAAATCTTTTATCTCATTAAGTAAGATTTTTCTAACTTCGTCAACCTCCTCAACAGGAACCACATCCATAGGGTATTGCTCATGAATAGCTTTTATCTTTTTAAGTCCCCATGTAACAACTTCTCTAAGATTCTTTATCCTATCAGACAATGCCTTTCTATCCTTTGGAGAAAAACTGTAAATCCTTGGCAAGGATAAAACTTCATAAAGTTTGCTTCTACTCTCTTTAGCCCTATCTAGAGCTCTTTTAACTTCAAAAATTATAATACTAGATTCTGTAGCAACTTTATATATTTCTTGGTTACCTTCTTCCATCTGTTTAGTAAGTTCTATCTCCTCTTCATGAGTAAGCAACTTAACATTACCTATTTTCTTCATATAAATCTTAAGAGGGTTATCATTCACAGAAAATCCATCAATATTTATAAGTTTAGGATCAATATCTTCATCTTGCTTTATATCCTCTATAATTTCAATTCCCATCCTTTGAAGAATCTCAAAAAGACATTCGACTTTTTCAGGCTCAAAATCTTCAGGCAACAAATCATTTATCTCATCATAAGATATCTTACCTTTTATAGAAGCAAGAGAAATTACCTTTTTAACTCCAGGAATATTCATTATTTCCTTCTCTATGTCAATTTCCTCATCCTCCTCAGTTGTATTAACCTCTGATTGTTTATGAGAAACATCTTCATCCTCAGTTTCAGATAAATCTTCTTCCTTTGAATATAAATAACTATCTTCTTCAGTACTATTAACTTGATCGTCAACAAAATCAGTAGAATCATCTTTGCTAATATCTTCTTCATGCTCAAATTCATCACTAGAATAAAAATAATCTAACTCAAAATCATTATCTCTAAAACTAAACTTCATACAACCTCCAAAACATCAATAGATTTTTCAAGGAGAAAAAACAAAAAGACATCTATAATATATATACAAAAGAATTCAAAAAAATCCTACTCACCAATTATGATCTTCAATTTTTCTTTTTCAACTTGTATCTGAGATTTAATAACTTCTATTCTCTCCTTAAGTTTTCTCCTAGTCTCTGCATCACTCGTAATATGATAGGTAGTTATGAGATAATCAAGTTCATAATTTAGCATATCTATAAGATTATTAATACTCTCAACACTACCCAACCCAAATTGATTGTAAACATTTGTAAAGTAATTAGTAAAGTAATTTGTAACATAAAAATAGTTTGTCACAGTAATATTCCCAGAAACAGTAGTCTGAGAAATATTCGTTTGCTTTAAACCATCTAAGCTGACTACAATATTCTTTTCTTCATTAGTAGTAATCAAAACCTTAAACTTTCTATAAACAGTTTCATCAAAATTCGTAGACACCACAACCCCAGAAACCCTAACAGCAATCTCATACTCCCCGCTCGTCAGGCTACTTTGACCAAATACCTGCCAAGATGAAACAAAAGAATCTTTCACCTTAAGGTTAGACTGGTAAAACGTTGAATCATTCGTTATGTAAAAAACGTTAGTATCAAAAATTAACTGAACTTTAAGATCTCTAACATCAGCAAGCGAATTATTCTCAACAACAGAAGATAACGTGAAAGGAAACTCTTTCACCACCTCTGGTGTAACAACAGAAATCGAAAAGTTATCAAAACTTTTAAGAGTATCTCCATATAAACCAAACATAGTGGAATAAAAAGTAATTTCCTGTGGTTTAAGTTTTATTTGATCAAAATATATACCTACTGCGGTATCCCTACCACCAAACAAACCACCTCCAAAACTCTCACCAACTTCTGGAACATAATCCCATTTTGTCTTACTTAATTTTCTCCAATTTGCAAAAACTAACATAGACGGTACTGTAACATCAGCAACACCAGAAACTATACCCATAGTCCTAACTTTTGGCGATTTAAGCGAATCAAATGAATACCATAAATACGGCATATTACCTTTATAGAAAACTACCTCCTTATCAATTTTACCGAAAGGTGGGACAAAAAATGGTGCATCCTCACTTTCACCTAAAATTGTATCCAAAATTAATCTTACCGAAACAACATGGTCTTTACTATCTTCATTAACAACTATGTAACTAATTCTTACCATATCTTCACGTAAAGTAAAAGGATTCGTTACTATTTCTATTATTTGAACCATCTTAATTTTATCAAACTTTTTAGGTCTCCAAGTCCAAACCAACCTATTCTTAGAAAAGCTAGGATAATTCTCAAAATATCCATCATCAGTTCCAACAGCAAACCCCTCAACATCAACAAACAACGAAGGATAAGTAGTAGGTGGAATCTTATCAAAAAGTATTTTCTTCTTATCATCATTCTTATTTTCAGGATCACCCAAGATGGTAGCTATATAAAACCTTCCACTACTGCTATCCATTAAAACTTCAATGTATTTGGAAGATATAGAAATTTGGCAAAATAAACTAGAACCATAAAACAAAAATACAGTAAAAAATATGTAAAAACTAAAAAGCTTAAAAGCTTTCTCTAACACTTCTATAATTCTCCGATAAAGGAATTTCTATCCTTACAAATAACTTACCGTCAACATTACCTATTCTAAACAACTCACCTTTGACACCAATTTCTCTAAGAATGTACCAAACAACAATAATAGATGTCAAAAAATCGTACTTCCTATCACTATAAAGAGATATTTCAAATTCTTCACCTGAAGAAAGCATCTTAAGTAACGACCTTATTTTTTCCTCATGCTCCTTAGGTAAAGCACAAGAATTGAATATCTCTATCGAAATACCACCATCTTTTTTGATAAAGTTGATCTCAATAAAAGAATTCCTTGCCTTAGCTTTCTCTTTCACATAACCTAAATAAGTATCACTAAAGAGTAAACTAGTTCTCTCGTTTATCTCATTAACACCTGTAAGATTGATAATAGTTACAGCAGTAACGTAATTAAGAATTTCTTTAATACACAAGTAAACATAATCCGCCTTATCTTTTCCTAAACTTGAACCAAAAATATCTAAAACTTTCGAATTTATAATCTTCTCAAGACTATCGCTAGGGACGAAAAGTGTAATTCTATATAAATTTTCCTTCTCTTCTAAAAAATAATCCATAAATTTTCACCTCACCATTCTATTTTCGTAATACTATAATAAACTTTTAACAATTCTAAAAAAAATTTCAACTTATAACAGATAATATGATATTTCCATTTTTCATACCTTTCTAAGAATGATAGTTTCTCAGAAAACATACTCCCACATTTACTCTTTCTCAATCATAACTTTCTTTTAGTGTTTCATTATTCCTCAATACCACTTCCCCAAAAATCAATAAAAACTTTTGTATTCTTGAATAATATCTACTTATCTTAATGATCACAATAAATTATGAAACAAGAAACCATAAGATAACTTACCTAAATAGCTTCTGAAGGATAAGCGAATGGAATAAACCTAAGAAATTAAATTTTTAACAAAGCTTGCAAACTCATTACTCGAAGAATTTTTATTCTTTAGAATTTATAAAACATAAATACAATAATAAAAACCACGCCTTAATAAGTGAATAGGTAATTGGGTAAGATAAGCCACTGCATTAAATGTATTCATTGGGTAATAATCGATATGGGAATCATTGAAATTTCGAAAATCATAGCTAAAGAAAATAAAACAATACAATATCTCCAATAAAAAGGACTATTAAAGAATTTGACATCTATCCCTGATGTAGTCCTAAAAATATATGAAAAGTGAGACGACAGAAGATAAAATGCTATTAATTTGGGAAAGAATATGGAATACGAAAAGGAAGCATATTAGAAGGACTAAAATTACCTTTGGGGAAAATAGTGATGTCGATAAAGTTATTTGAGTTAGAGATAATAGCATTACAAGCATCAAAGCAATTGAATATAGCTTATTCTACGGTTATGAAGATATATGATATGTTACAACGGTCGATATATCACGAAATTAATAAAAAAAGTCAAGATTTGTATGGAGAAATTGAGTAGGTTAGCAATAAAGAAAGCAAAACGAGGCAGTATAATCTATACTGAGATTTATAAGGGATACGATGGGGTTTTTAAGCATAAAAGAATATACAATAGTAAAAAGTTAGAGAATAGAAGGTATATATTAATAGTATTGAAGGTTTTTGGAGTTATACCAAGGAGTAATTATTGAAACATCATAGGGTATCGAAGGGAAAATTCTTTTGTATTTAAAAGAATAGGTATAATATGAGAGAGAATGATATATTTTTAATTGATTTTTTAGCAAGATATAAAAATGTTGCTTATAATAGATAATTACCAAAAGTTTTACTTCTATAAACTAAACTCAATAAAGCAATAGAGTATCAGAGGGTATTCGAAATCCAAAATAGATAATTCCTCAAAAAATGCAAATCACTCAAAGAAATCGCATTTCTTAAGAAGTTACAGAACAAAAGTATCATAAAAGGCAATTTTCAAATAATATTAAAAAGAAAAACATGAGAAAATAAAATCCAAGAAATTTAACCTTTGGCAAAGTATAACCTTTTAGATGTAATTAGTTATTACCTTTTTCATCTAGAAGGGAAAAATGGTACTTTTTCTCAATTAAAAGTGTTAAGAATATATCTAGAAAATTAGATAACCTACTTAAAAAGTTTTATCGCTCAAAGAAATTATTTCTCTTTATTAGCTTTTTATGAAAGCATAGATATAGACTAGATTTTGAAACATCCTTAAAAATGATTTGACAGAATTCATAAAAATTGTGTAAATTTCTTATAATCGTATAATTTCTTATAACAGAGGTATAAATGATACAAAGAAGAAAAAGCAGAAAAGTAAGGGTTGGTAACATATATATAGGTGGAGATGCACCTGTGAGCGTTCAGACTATGCCAACAAGCAAAACAACAAACGTTAAAGAAACCGTAGAGATAATAAAAAGATGTGAAGAAGCAGGTGTTGATATAGTAAGGTTAGGAATGCCCGATATAGAATCTGCAAAAGCTATAAAAGAAATAAAGAAACAAGTAAAAGTTCCAATAGTAGCAGATATACATTTCGATTATAAAATAGCACTAGAAGCAATAAAAAACGGAGCTGATAAGATAAGACTAAATCCTGGAAATATAAAAGAAAAATGGAAAGTAGAAGAAGTTGTAAGAGCATGCAAAGATAACGGAATACCAATAAGAATAGGTGTAAACGCTGGATCGATAGACAGGGTAAAATATTTAAAACCAACTCCAGAAGCACTAGTCGATTCAGCACTTAACCATGTAAGAATCCTTGAAGATCTAGGTTTCTACGACATAGTAATATCAGTAAAACACAACGATGTAATAACCATGGTAGAATCATATAGGCTGATAGCATCAAAATGTGATTATCCATTACACCTAGGAGTAACCGAAGCAGGAACAGAATTCAAATCTACCATAAAAAGTACAATAGGTATAGGAACACTTCTCATGGAAGGTATAGGCGATACCATAAGAGTCTCACTTACTGGTGATTCAGTCAAAGAAGTAGAAATCGGAATTGCTATATTACAACAGTTTGGTTATAAACCAACATACGTAGATGTAGTGTCATGTCCACTATGCGCAAGAGCAGATGTCAATATAATAGAACTAACAAATCAGTTTGAAGAAAAAACAAAAAACCTAAAGAAAAAAGTCAAAGTAGCTATAATGGGCTGTGTGGTCAATGGTCCCGGCGAATCAATGGATGCAGATATAGGAGTATCATGCGGGAAAAACGGTTCAGCAGCATACAAGAAAGGCAAATTCTACAAAAAACTAAACAACAACGAAATACTGTCGTTCCTATTAGAAGAAGTAAACAATATATAGTTATAGTCTTACTTGAAGTTTAAATCCTAGAAGTTACTAAAAATTTATGAATAGTTTTACAAAGTAAAGACAATGCCAAAAATTTAATCCCTTAGGTCTCATTCTTGCTTCATTACTTACAAAATCATTCTAAAAACTTACTATTATGATACTTCTTTTATATAACTTCTAAAGAAAAGTTCTTTCCTTGAAGCTATATCTCTTAGAGACTCTCTGTAAATTTTGAAACAATACTACACTCGAACAGCTGTCCTTATGTAACTTGTGCTTTATAACTTTTTAAGAATACTATTAAAGATTTTCAAAAATCCAATTTTCCTAAATCTCTCCCTTATCCTTACTAAATCTTATCTAGATAGGATCTTTTTATTATATTTCT
>JBKBIJ010000045.1:0-12179 GCA_046299455.1 Brevinematia bacterium
AAAACAAACTTCTTTGAAAATTAGTAATTTTACTTCATAACGTTCTTAAAGTCTTCCTATTTCAATATACTGCATTACTTTTACGTCTTGAGATTATGCCAAAATTTACAACTTTCCTTTTACTAATGTATACTGAATTTTCATCTAAGAAATAAGAAAGCAAGAATTTTACCCTACCTAAAAACCAAATATATAAACTTAGAAAGTTACATTCCTATAAATGTAAAACTGTCTATTACCAAATAATTACTAAAAGATGTAAAACCTCTGTCTTTAAGAGAACTTATATTGTACCAAAATACGAAAATTCTTAAAACAATTTGAAAGTGTGTCAAAAATCTAACTTTTCTTAAGCTTTTTCCTTCATTTACTCCTCCTAAAGACTATTCAGGTAGACCTGTATTATGTTGCTCCTGTTCTCATGAATTCTAGGAAAATGGTAGTTTTTTAGATTGATCCTATCTTAGGAATTTTCTGAAAATTTATAATACCTATTCCTTATCACAACTTATTTAGGCAAATAACCCTATTAATGTAATTATAACTTAAAGTAATGTAACTTATTTGAAGGACAAGTTCTCTTCTAAGGAGTTAGAATAATCGCTTAGTGATATTTTTTACGTATTCATATCTCATAAGGAAAGTAATATTTTTTGAAAGAGTCTTTATTAGTACTTGTAAGTTTTCCAAAAAATTTATAAAAATACATAATATGATAATCAAATTACCGGATGTAAAAAAAGATAGCAATTTTTCTTTAGAAACTGCCATCTACAAAAGAAGATCAATACGCAATTATTCACACAAAACTCTTAAGATCGAGGATATATCCACTATTCTTTGGGCTGGGCAAGGCATAACTTTGGAAAAAGAAGGTTTAAGATCAGTACCATCAGCTGGTGCTCTTTACCCTATCGAACTATATCTTGTTTCATACAAAGTAGAAAATCTCAAACCAGGTGTTTACAAATACTTTCCGCACAATCATCATATCAAACTTACAAAAGAAGGAGACTTCAGAGAAAGCCTTTTCAGTGCTTGTTTACTACAAGAATGGATAAGAGAATGTAACGCATCTATAGTTATATCTGCTATCTTTGAAAGGACAACAAAGAAATATGGCGAAAGAGGTAAAAAGTATGTTTATATTGAAGCGGGTTGTGTTGCTCAAAATATCCATCTCGTATCGGAAAGACTAGGAATAGGAACAGTAATTGTTGGTGCTTTCTCTGAAAATGAAGTAAAAAAAATAATTTCTATGGAACATAATGAAATACCTATTGCATTAATGCCATTAGGATATAAAAACAATTAATTCGAAACAATTATTTTTTATTACCTCTTTTAATATACTCATCCATTTCATACTTCCTTTTTTTATCTCTATATTCTAGATAAGACAAAACAGCCAAAATAGATAAAACTACGACAAGCAAAAACAAAATAACTATAGCAATTCTTAACATAATCAATCATTAACAAATATTGGAATAAAAGGCAAGTATTTCTTAAAACCTAGGAAATTCCATATTGTTTTCATATTACCTTCCAGATCTCCTATTATTATTCTCTCTTTACCATCTATTATAACTTTAGAGTAATCAACCAAATGAGAAAATTTATCGAATAACTCTCTATAATAGTAAAATCCGTAATACGGAACTCCGTTTACGAAAACAATTTCTATATCATTAAACCAAGAGTTTACAACACTGCTAAAAGGATCTCTCCCTTTCAACTTAAAGATTACCAAATCTGCAAACAATTCTTCTTTTATTTCACCGACTCTATCTTGAATTCTAAAAGCTTTAGCAGGGTTTTTGGTTACCATATCCAAAACAGTTCTGTTATCAAGATCCTCATGATATTTTGCTTTATAAGCCATTTTTAGGTATTTCATTTCCTCAAGAATATTTATTCCACCAGACATAGGAGAATCAGTTCCCAATGAAACGTTAATCTTTCTCTGAAACCATTCTTTAAGTCTCGCAATTCTTTTAAACATAAAGTAATTTGAAATAGGACAAGTAACGAGATGAGCACCAGCTTGGGCAATCTTATCCAAATCTTCATCAGACAAAGCAAGACCATGGATCATGACAGTATGCTCTGTAAGGGCTTTATAACTTTCAAGATACTCAATACCTTTCATTGATTCCTCATCAAATCCTTCTTCAATATGTGTTATAAAAGGCCAATTTCTTTCAACAGCCTTCTTATGTTCAACATCAACACCGTCCCCCCACTTAAGATCATAACTCGAAACCTCATGAGCTAAAGAATATTCCTTGATAACTTTTATAGGAAGCTTGTCTACAAAATCTTTGTTTACCTTATGAGGTATATGATCACTGACTGTCGTAACACCAGATATAAGGTTTTTATATGCACCAATTACGTATAGATAAAAATTTGGTATTCTACTTCTTTCCTTGTAAAAGTAAGAAGATTTTAACATATCATCCCAAGGTTTCCAAGAAATATGAGGTCCCTCACCAACCCTAGGCCAGTAGGATCCAAGCAAGTGATCATGAGCATTTATAAGTCCAGGAATTGCAAATGTATCTAAACCAAGCATAATACTAATATCAGCTTTGATACTATATTCTTTTATTCCAATTATCTTCCCAGAATCGATATCTATGTAAATACCTTTATCCTCAAAGATTTTATTAGGAGTAACCAATAACCCCGGCTTTAGGAAAACAACCATATTAGATTTATCGGAATTTTTTCACCTATAAATATAGTCAATATAGTCAATAAATATTATAAAATCCACCAATAATACTTGAATAATTACGAAGATGTTTCAAAAATATCACCTCCTTGATCAAGATACTCAAAAACACCTTAAAGAGATTGAATGAACATATCTCTGACAAATCACATTCCTTTATAAATTACAAAACAGAAGGTTTGAAAAACTTCATCCATAGAATTATTCACTAAAGAAAATAACATTCTTATAAAGAAAACCACCTTTCTTTAGAAGTCATAAAACATAAGTTGCATAGATAAGATGTAGTGGAAAACACACGAAAAGAGTCTTAGGAAACTAAAATTTTTGCAGAGTACCAGAATACTTTCTTTTCTAAATGTAAAAAATATCCAAAAAAATTCTATAACTACCTAGAAAATAGTCATTAAGAGTTTAAGCTTTTGGAAGGGTGATAACAAGCATTAGCAAGAAAAACTAAAAAATTCTATGGTAAAAAATTTCTAAAATTAGCTTTTGAGGAAAAGGGTAAACATACTTTAGACTTTTGAAACACTTTTGTGTTACTTTCACTTAAAAGTGTTAAGATTACATTTAGTGAATCGGGTAATCACTTAAAAGGGGCCTCACTTAGAGAAACTACGCTTTTTTAGCACTCATGGAACAGAAGTTGTTCAAATAAGGTGTAGTAAAGAAACTCAGGAAAGTAAAGTACAGAAACTCCTAAAATTGGATTTTGAGAAAAACAAGATATAGACTCTACTAAGAAATGGAAACAACTAAGAAGACAATCTTTATACAGATTTTGGAAAATCTCTTCCTTAAAGGTCATGGGAAATAAATAACATAATACTGAATAATAAGTTGTGATTATAAATACAAGGAAGAGAAATTTAAAAGATTGGGTTTTTGATACATCTTCCTCTTGAGTGTGAGATTATTTAAATAATTTGTAGGAACTTTTAATACCAATATCTCAAAGAGAAACCATTATTACTTAGAAGTTATGAAACATAAATACCAAAAAAAACTTATTCGAATAAGTTATAAAAAAGAGTGGTTAAAAAGTAAGTAATAACATATTACTTCGAGGAAAGTTATAGAGTTTATATAACACATTAAGAAATGTAATCGTACCAAAATATCAAGGTTAAATTATCAAACATATACAAAATAGCGAGGGAAAAAATAATGATGAAATAAAAATTAATCTTAGTTTATAATATTCTAAATGGTAAGAATTATAATAACCTCGATAATACTAACGGTAGTTACACTAGTTAACGTAAATGGGTTTGTTTACAACTTAGAAGTAATGACAAACAAAGAAAATAGTGAAATAAAAATAAAATGGTTTGGCCCAACAAACTACACAGAATCTACATTATTTTACAACGTATACTACTCGTCAAATAAACCAATCCTAAAAGACAATAAAATCGTCAACATATATGACTTTGACATCTTATCAACACTAGAATACAAGACAAATAATATAATCTTTTCAGTAACCGATAAACTATCAAATAACTACTATTTAATCATACCTATAACAAATGGAACATATATATATACTTACTTACAGAACACTTTACCACAAATAGATGTCAAGAATATAATGAAAACTACAGAACAAATCGAATTATCACAAGCAAATCTAAACTATAGTATGGAAACTAATAGAACTAATATAACTGTAACTAATATAATAGAGACTAGCAAAGAATACAATGCTATTCCCTACGAGGGGGAAGATTTAAAGAAAATAGTGATAAACTACTTTCTAAAGAGGAAATATAAAATCGCTATAGAGAAACTAAAATATCTAAAAGAATCAGTAGAAGAAACTGAAAAGAAGGAATATATAGACATATATATAGCAAGGTGCTACTATGCTATCGGAAAGAAAAGAAAAGCATTGTACATACTTTTGAACATAAAATCTGATAACCTTAAATCTTTAGCTGAATTTTGGCTTAACAGGTACTCAAGGTATTTTTTTAGTAATTTATAAAGTTAAGCAAGTAGTTAAAAAAATTTCAATACGAATAGTAAGATTAAGTAAAATTTTTACTATGGAATTCAGTATAAAACACACTTCTAGTGAATGTAGTGCAAGGGTAGGTAGCATAAAAATAAATGATATAGAAATACCAACTCCAATATTTATGCCTGTTGGGACATTGGCAACAGTAAAGACGTTAACTTCTGAGGAAGCTAAAGAATTAAGTGATGGTATAATTTTATCGAACACTTACCATCTATACCTAAGACCAGGAATAGAAATAATAGAAGAATGTGGTGGGCTACATTCATTCATGAATTGGGATAGACTCATACTAACAGATAGTGGCGGATTCCAAATATTTAGCTTAAAAAACCTAACCAAGATAAGTGATGAAGGTGTTAGATTCAAATCACATATCGATGGATCATATCACTTCTTTACTCCTGAAAAGGTAGTGGAAATACAGCTTAAACTAGGTTCAAACATAATCATGCCTCTCGATGAACCAGTACCACCACAGTCCTCATATAAACAAACGGAAAAATCAGTTGAAAGGACATTTAATTGGGCTAAAAGATCACTTAACGAATTTCTAAAAATAAAGGATAGTATTCAAAGGAAAAAACCAACAAAAGATTACTTCGATAAAATAAGGAGTGAAAACTACCATTTTGGAATAGTTCAAGGTGGTTTTTTTAAAGACCTAAGAAAAATAAGTGTAGAAGAAATATGCTCACTTGAGTTCAGTGGTATAGCAATAGGTGGGCTAAGTGTCGGAGAAGAAAAACCAAAAACATATGAAATACTGGAATTCACAGCTTCAATACTACCAAAGGATAAGCCAAGATATCTCATGGGAGTGGGAACACCAGAGGACATATTATTTGCAGTCTCTTGTGGTATAGATATGTTTGACTGTGTATTCCCAACAAGAGCGGGGCGAAGAGGGTTATTTTTCACATCAATCGGCAAAATAAACATAAGAAAT
This sequence comes from Brevinematia bacterium, assembly GCA_046299455.1. Lineage (GTDB taxonomy): Bacteria > Spirochaetota > Brevinematia > DTOW01 > DTOW01 > SKYB106. The sequence continues at coordinate 5,716 of JBKBIJ010000045.1, forward strand.
AAAAAGTACGAAAAAGATACATCACCACCAGATCCAAATTGTGACTGCTTCACATGTAAAAACTACTCAAGAGCTTACATAAAACACCTGATAAAATCAGAAGAAATATTAGGTTATAGACTAACAACTATCCATAACCTATACTTTTTCAAAAAACTGATGTCAGAAATAAGAAAAAGTATAATAGAAGATAATTTCAACAAGCTCTCGAAAAACCTACTTGAAAATTTCAAAGAAAAATAAAAATACAAAAGTAAAATAACAATCATTTAAATTTATAACATTCTGGGGGTTTTTATGAAAATAAAACAATTATTTAGATTAAGTACTCCTGTATTATTACTATTATTACTTGGCATAGTATACGGTATAATCTCGAATGATATCATTACCTATAGCATTTTAGGAATAGGGTTCGGACTAATTACTTTGATCATAGAAAGACTTGTGACAAATATCAAATTTGATATAATATACTCATTCTTAGGTGGTATAGCAGGATTCTACTTAGCAACACTGATAGATTCATTAATCAGAGATATATTATCAAACATAGGATATACATCACAAATAAAAATATTCATCCAGATATCTCTAACGTACATAGGTTTCTTCACACCAATATTCATAAAAGGCTTAAAACCCTTTTACTCACCTTCGATAGATAGAGAAGAAATAACCCATCAGATCAAAGAAGAATCACCATATAGATACAAGATTCTGGACACATCCGCAATAATCGACGGAAGAATAGCCGAAATAGCAAAAACTGGATTTCTTGATGGGGTAATATTTGTACCTAAATTCGTACTCCATGAAATACAGATGCTAGCAGATTCACAAGATAATACAAAAAGAAATAGAGCAAGAAGAGGACTAGATGTACTAAACGAACTTAAGGAGATTAATCATATAAACTTAAAAATAACAACCAGAGATTATGAAAACATACACAAAACCGATGAAAAATTACTCAGGCTAGCTAAAGATATAAACGGTGTAATCGTAACGAACGATTACAACCTTAACAAAGTTGCTAAAATCGAAGGTATAAAGGTTTTAAACATAAACGATCTAGCTGTAGCATTAAGGCAAATACTACTACCAGGCGAAAAACTAACCGTACAAATAATAAAAGAAGGTAAAGAAAAAACCCAAGGTATTGGATATCTTCCAGACGGTACTATGGTAGTCCTTGAAAAAGGTAGAGAATACATTGGAAAAGAAGTAGAAGTAAAAGTAACAAGTGTACTACAAACATCCTCAGGCAAAATTATATTCACTCAAATAGAAGAAGAAACAACCACTAGTTCAAAACAACAACCTGAGAGATCAAAAAAATAACACAATGCTGGGACTTTACATACATATTCCTTTCTGCAAAGGGAAGTGTATATACTGCGACTTTCCAACAATAATAACAAAATCACAAATCTATTTCCAAGAGTACATACAATACCTTAAACAAGAAATGTCAATTAGATTAAAAAGAAATAAGAAAGTAAAAACAATATACATAGGTGGTGGAACACCATCATTCATTGGCGAAAAGTTAATATCTCAACTCGTTGACTCAATCACAAAATATGTAAACCTATCCGAAATACTAGAATTTACCATAGAAGCCAATCCAGAAGATATAACAACAAAATTAGCAAAAACAATAAAAAATAACCACATAACAAGGGTAAGCCTTGGAATACAAAGTATGAACCAAAAAGATCTAGAAACCCTATCAAGAACAAACTCACCACAAGATAACGAAAGAGCAATAAAAACTCTTCAGGATAACGGAATAACAAACATAAACTGTGATATAATTTTCGATATTCCTAATTCACCTAAAAATAATTTAATAAACACATTAGAAAAATTAGTAAGCTTCGATGTACCCCATATCTCAGCATATGGACTAACAGTAGAAGAATATACACCTCTAAGCGTATTCGTGAAAAATAGCAAGATAAAACTAAAAAACAACTTTGAAGAAGAATTTTATACAATACATGAATTTCTATCTAGAAAAGGATACATTCATTACGAGATATCAAACTACAGTAAACCTAAATTCCAATCAAAACATAATTTAATCTATTGGAACAGAAAAGAATATATAGGAATAGGAATAGGTGCTTGCGGATTCGTAGACAATAAAAGATATCAAAACGAAATAAATTTAAAAAGATACAAAGAAAAAATCCAACAAAACATAGAACCTTCAATATATCAAGAACAAATAGATAACATAAAGAAATTCGAAGAAATTATAATGCTAGGATTTAGAAAAAAAGAAGGTTTTTCATTAAAGAGTATAAAGAATGTACTAAACCAAAACGAATTACAAAAATTCAATAATAAATTAGAATTATTCAAAAACACATACCTAGACCTCAAAAATGGTAAAGTAATACCAAAACTTAAAGGATGGGTATTTTCAGACTACATAATAAGAGAGTTAATTACACTTTAATCCTCGAACACTAATTGAGGCTATGCTAAAAAAGGTCTTTGTCCTCTGGCACTTCCCTGTAAAGACTTTCTACCTCATGTGTATATCGGTTATTACACCAAGGTAAAAAGTTCTCCCTTAAAAATCTGTTCGCTTCTTCGTAATTCTTTATATCCCTAAGCCTCATCTCCTTTACCAGTCTATCCTGAAAAAACCTAAATTTCCTCTCTATCCTTCCTTTTGCCTGAGGCGAATTCGCATTTATTAGCTTTATCCCAAGTTCCCCTAAGGCTCTTGCTATCTGTGTCTCCTTATGGTCAACCTCTACATGGTAATGAATTCCTCCATGCCGTGTTGTCCTAAAATGGGAAGCCTTATCCGTGTATAGAGCCATAAATATGCCTCTTTTCTCTATATATGCCCTTATAACTTTCATATTTGCCCATACCGTTTCAGAAGGATGGAACTCTGCATAAACATAGCCATCTGCGTCATCTATCATTGCAACAAGCCACCACGGCTCTTCAACCGCTTCAATCCATCTATGCTGGGATGAATCCATCTGAACAAGCATCCCTGCTTTTGGCATCCTCCTTCGCCTCCTCTAAATCCTCCTCTTCCTCTTCGGCTCGTGAATCCCTTCCTCTATTAAAATCTTCCTTATAGTCTCATAACTTAAGAAAATTCCATGCCTTTCTTTTAGACACTCTTTAAAATGAAGGATATTGAAATCCCAGTAAAGGGATTTCCTTAGCTTTATAATCTCATCCTTAAGTTCAGGTGTAAGTTTAAGATTTGGGGGTTTTTGTGGATATCTTCTTAGAAGTCCCTCCAGCCCCTCTTCAATAAACCTCTTCTTTAACCTTATTGCCTGCCTGTAGCTTATACCAAGAAGGTCTTTAGCCTCTTTAAGACTTATATGCCTTAAAACCACTTCACTTAAAACTTCATACCTCTTCATCTCTTCCTCCGTAACAATGTATTTTTTCTGCATAGCCTCCTCCTTAAATTGTGCTTATTCTTAAGAAGGAGACTATTATATATGTGACATCTTAAAATAGTAATTATGTGTGACATTTCAAAATTGAAACCACAACAACATCATAGATTGTTGAAAAAATTTTATTAATTTTGTATAATAAATTCATGTTAGAAGCTAGAGAATTTCTTGTTAAGTCTATTGGTGAAAAATTTTTAAAACCCAATTATATAACCGAACTTGAAAATATTTTCAGTAAATTCAAAGAGAGTAATACTATATCAGAAAAAGATTTGAACTTTCTATGTGAGACAACTAGAATTGTTTTTGGGTTAGATTTGGGAAATAAAGATGTATTAGAACATTGGACAAAGATTTTATCTGTAAAAAACGAATTAGAATCGTACGATATAAGAGTAATTGCATTTGACTACTTTCTCAACAAAAAACTAATTAACAACCCAAAAATCATAGAGATAGAAAAGTTCTTTGAAGTCTTAGAGTTTACATTCCAAGATCATAAAACATTTGCGTATAATTACTACATGTTAAAACTTCTTGCTAACTACGAAATTGAAAAAATAAAAAGATATGGCGGTTCGTTTTCCATTCTTATGATCGATTTGGATAACTTTAAGTACTATAACGACACATATGGCCACCAATTTGGTGACGAACTATTAAACGAGTTTTCTAGAATAGTTTTATCATGCATTAGAAGATCTGATCTTCTCTTTAGATATGGCGGAGATGAATTTATAGTATTCTTACCAGAAACTAAGAGGATAGGTGCTAGATTTGTTGCAGAAAAAATAAAAGAAAGCGTCTTCCAGAACTTCAAATCTAAAAACATCGACATAACAACAAGTATAGGTATATCAGTATACCCTTTTGATGGTGAAACCTTTGAAGATATTATAGAAGTTGCAGATAGAATGATGTACTTCTCAAAGAAACATGGTAAAAATAAAGTTAGCGACAAGTTTGACTACGTTGAGGAAAGTGACAGAAGAAGATACCCTAGAATATATTTAGACAAAAGAGTAAACATCTTTTTGAAAATTGATAATGATATTTTTAGAGGAGTAGTAATTGACATAAGTAAAAGTGGAATTTTAGTTAAGCTAGACTTAAAACCTAAAGAACTAGGAGATCTGGTTGAAATCAATAAAATTTCTATAAATGACAGTGAATACTTTGTAAACGTTCTAGCGAAGATTTCCAGAGTAGACGACAATTTTATAGCATTAGACTTCAAAGAAAATAGAATACTTGAAACAATAATGTATATTTTAAGTAGTTAATCTATATTCTCTTCGATACATAATCTATTACTAAATCAACAATATGGTCTGAATTTATGTTTTCTATCTTTGCAGAGTAATTTAATATTATTCTATGCCTTAGGATGTCTGGCAATACTTCATCTACATGTTCTTTCAATAAGATTTTTTCATTCTTTAAGAACGCGAAAGTTTTCGATGCTCTTAATGTATGCTGAGAAGCTCTAGGACCAGCCCCCCACTCCACAAACTCTTTTATTTCAGGTATATTAGTTTCTTGTGGTCTCGTTTGCCTTACAACTTTCACAATATATTCAACAACCTTATCTGATACTATCACTTCATCTATTTTTTTCTGGTTTTCAAAAAACTCTTCCCTTCCCATTATTTTTGAAACTTTCTCTAAGTCTGGAGATACCTTACATATCTCAATTTCTTCCTCAAACGAAGGATAATCTACATTAATCTGTAGCATAAATCTATCAAGTTGAGCCTCAGGTAGTGGATATGTACCTTCTTGTTCAAGAGGATTCTGGGTTGCTATAACAAAAAACGGTTCTTCGAGATAAAACGTCTTGCTAAACGTTGTAACTTTTCTTTCTTGCATACTTTCAAGTAGAGCAGATTGAGTTTTAGGAGATGCCCTATTTATTTCATCAGCTAAAAGTATATTCGTAAATATTGGTCCCTTATGAAACTTTATAACCTTTCTACCACTATCTAGATCTTCTTCTATCACATCAAACCCTATTATATCCGCTGGCATTAGATCTGGTGTAAATTGAACTCTCCTAAACTCAAAGTCAAACATTTTTGCCACTACGTTCGATATAAGAGTCTTAGCTAAACCCGGTACACCCACAATTAATACATGTCCACCCGAAAATAACGAAACTATTATCTTAGTTATTATACCATCCTGACCAATAATAACTTTGCTTTTCTCCCTTATAACTTCATCTAATATCGACATCTAGGAAGTATAGTAAAGAACAATACAACATATTTTCAAAGAAACACTATAAAAACTCGTCAAATACCCTAACAAACTCCTTAGACAATACAATCATAAAACATTTCCAAAGTTATCGAAAAACTATCACCAAACTATAGATATCAATAAGTTTATACTGAAGATGTTTCAAAAATATTTTTCATACTTAAAGATAGCATACCTAACAAAGAGAATAACTCCTTAAGAAAACCTGTTGTCCAAAAAATCACCTTTAAGTGCACCTAAGAAATTGGATAACTTCTTAAAAGATATGCCAAATTTGCAAAAATCTAGCCCATTACCTCAAGAAACTACATTTCTTTAGAGAAAAAATATCTCAAAAACATTCCTCTCCTATTTAAATAAAGAGGAACAGAAAAAACCATAAACTTTATCCACCCTAAAAAGCAAAGATATAAAAGCCATCTAAAAAACGTTTTCCCTCTTCCTATTAGATAAATATCTCGAAACAATAATACCTTTACACACCAATATTTATACCTAACTTAAAACCTATGTTCAAAATCCTAAGTAAATAACAAACTTTCTGTTAGCAAAGCTATTCAAATATCATTATTACTTTTGTGAATAATTTGTAAGTATAAAATGGGTATTCTAAATTTATAGAAAACCTCTAAGGGAATAAATCCAAAAAACGAGAGTATCTCAAGAATACTACTTTCCTACTTAAAGGTATTCAAAAACATGGCTAAGAAATTGAAAACTCCTTAAAGAAACCCATTACTTGAAGAAACTAAC
>JBKBIJ010000046.1:0-12176 GCA_046299455.1 Brevinematia bacterium
AAGTAAGCTTAGAAATGTCTAATAGTATAACTTCTTATCCTCAAGATAGACATAAAGTTTATACGACGAGTGATTTAACCAATGTTATGTATTACTATGTCTATAATTATAGTGGTTCTGGTAATAATATCCAGAAGTTGTTTATAACCATACCTTCTATTAATGGTATAGTTTCGACTAATGGGATGGTAGTTAGTAGTTTGAGAGGAAATAGTTATATATCTAATAATGGTGAAATTGTTGTTGAATATTCTCCTAGTATTCCCCCTGGTGAAAATGATGTTATAACAGTTAAGTTTAAAGATAATTTGGACGATGGTGAAACCAACATTTACTGGAATTCTCAAGTCATATTTGATAGTACTGCTGATAAAAGAAAACCTACTACTGTTGTTGGGGGTAAAGTAAATTACATTTCTTTTGTTATGCCTTTGCCTTATGCAAAGGGTGGTATATCTTCTCCAAATCCAAAAGAGATATTCGTAAGCGATAGAAATTTTGAGATTGCTTACACTGTAACTAATACCGGTGTCGATAAAAATTCAATAAGGGGTATCAAAATTGATATACCGAGTATTTTTGTTTTAGTTTCAGCAAGCAATAATGGTTATTCAACTAATTCGTTGAGTGGGAATAGTTTATACGTATTTTACACTAATGCTTTGGCTGTTGGACAAAGTGATGTTATATTCATCACTTTGAGTAATACCATTAGCTATCCAACTAATGTGTCGATAAAAGGTTTTGTTTGGAATAGCAAGAATACCAATTATGTTGAGGATGCTAGCTATGGTGCAACTGTTGTTAAAGTTGTTTCTTTACCTTCGTATTATATCTATCCAAACCAAGTTGATACTAGTTATTACTATACCAACTATTCCGTCTACGTAAAGAATGATAGTAGCGGTTCTAGAAGTATAAAAAGAGTAAAAGTTGTTTTACCTAATGGATACTATAGCACTATTTCTAACTTGCAGAGTTCCACTATTTCTCTGGATGCGGTGTATATAAGTAACTTTGGAAATACCAACATCATCGTTTATTATGATCTTGAAAGTAAAGAAATAGTAGTTGGTGATCAAGATCTTATTACTTTCTATGGTTATGACAACTTTGATTATGAGGATACAAATTATATACTTAAAGTCTACTTTGATGATGGTAGTGGAATATGGAGAGAGTGTAAGGTGTTTGTAGGGTATACTAACGAAGTTAAATTTGTCATGCCTCCAGCTATGGCGGATGTGAGCATAGATCCAGATTACATTTACGTAAGCGAAGTTTCAAATATTATAAGAATTGATGTAACTAACAAAGGTTTTGGATCAAACAAGGTAACGAGATTGAGATTTGCAATACCCTATGGATTTACTGGTTTCTCTCTATTAAGTAATACTATTGGGGGTATTGCATCTAATTACATATCAGGTGGTATGATGTATGTTTACTATTCCAACAATTCAGGTATTCTTTCGGGTCAGATGGATAGCCTATACTTTGATACAGCTTCTATGTTTGATGTTCTTACCAATGTTTCTTTTATAGTGAATGTTGGTAATAGAAATGATAATGTCTGGTATGTTACTGGAAATATTCCAAATGGTACTACATTACTCAGAGTTATATATCCACCGTTATTGATCCTCGGTTATGTTAACAAAGGTAGAGAGATATACACTATAAATACTAATGCACATATCGAGTATAAGCTTATAAATAAGAGTAGAGACATCTATGTTACAAACGCTGTAATAAACTTTGACACTACAAACTTTAATATAACTTCTATTTTTGCCTATACGTTAGATCCTTCTAGCAATTTAACTAATTTTGCTACCGTTATTACTAATACTCCTAATACGATAGAGTTGAGGTTTGGTTCTACGGACTTTGGTTTTAACAAAGAAGCCATTGTTTCTATTGATGTATTGTATGAAATTAGTAATTACTATACTATAGCTATGACTGGTACTGTTTGGGTTTATGGTGCTACAAATACAAACACCATAATCGTTAAACCTAGTGGACTTCCGCAGGTTATTTATGTTACCAATGCTCCTTTCGGTAGGGTTATAGGTTATGTAAGCCCTTACAGGTATCCTGTTACAATAAAACAAGTTGATAGTCAAGGTAATGTTGTAAAGGATTCAGAAGGTAACGATATTGTTGTTATTTCCTCTGTTAGTAATGGGTATTTCTATATTCCTGAAGCTTACCCCGATGGTAATGATGATGTTATACTACAATTTGAAAATCCTAACTACAGAACTATGACTAAGGTCTTTAGAGCTCAAAAGAATAAAAATAATTTCGTAGGTACTGTTGTGATGCTTAATAAGCCATTTAGCAAAAGTGCACCAAATGATCAAGACATAGTTTCTCCGAACGACAATCAAAGTAAGGTAATAGTAAGGTCTGGTAATATTCAAAGAGATTTTTCAGTTGATCTTTATATAACTAACTTGAGCGAAATTCAGAAATTGGCAATTAGAAATGACGATAAGATAGGTAAACCCTCTACTTATGACAACATGAAAGGTTATTATCTTGATGTTAGAGGATATTCATACGATGAAATTGTCAAAGAAATAGGAGTTAACGGAGATATAATTGTTTACCTATATTACCCATCTGTAGTAAGTAATTACTATGAAAATGAGGATAAGTTAGGTATTTACTACTGGAAAGAAACTACGGGAGAATGGATTAGAATTGGTGGGCTTGTTGATAAGCAGAATAAGTTTATTATCGCTAAAGTATCCTATCTACATAGGTATTATGGTATATTTGAAACTTCTACAAAGCTCGAAGGTACGGTGAGGAACGTTGTTCCTTCTTCTAAGGTGTTTACACCATTTGTTAAAGGAAAATCGGTTGATCCTGATTATGGTATTGTTAAGATATCTTTTGAATTTGATAAACCTTATACGAAATATGAGGTTTTGATATACAATCTAGAGGGTAGAATAGTCAAGAGAATAATCAAAGAGGATAATGAAGGGTATGTGAATGGTGAAATATGGTGGGATGGTACGGATATGGATGGTAAACCTGTAAGAAATGGTGTATACTTATATAGGGTGAAAGTTGAGGACAAGGTTTATACTGGTAAAGTTATTTTAGTTAAGTAGGGAGGGTAGTATATGAGGTTTTTGGGAGTTATTTTTTTAGTTTTTACTTTTGTTTTTACTTTCTGTCTAGAATCTTATGCTAGCTATGAATACGTTGAACAATTTAATACTACGATGGCTACTTTAACAAACAATGGATGGAAAATATATACCTTTAGAGGTAGGAGTGCTATATTTTATGGTGCTACCAACAATGTTAATGGCAATAATGATCCTAGTTCTTATCCTTGGAATGCTGGTGGGACACCTTCAGCGTTTACGGTTGGTAATATCTCCGTTGGTAATAACAGCCTCATAATTTACGGTAGGGGTAACAATGCGAATCTTGTTTACAATAACTATTGGACTGGCAATAGCATTAAGTTTATACCAGCTAGCAATACTAGTATTGCTAGAGTTATAAATGCAACACCTGAAAATCCTTTTGGGTTTACGGTTGTTCATAGGATGTCAAGGATAGATAATCTTAGTGATGCAAGGGGACAGACTGGTTATCACCAAGCCGCTATAAATATATGGCTTGCTCAAGAAAATGGTAGAACAAATGAATGGGAAAATTACGATAACTATGTTTTGCTTTATCAGGAAATGGTTTCTGGTAATGCTACTGTAAGTGAATGGGGATACTATAAGGGTGGTAAAAACCAGTTTAATCTGGCTGGTACTTTTTATGATAACTGGGGTAACGGGTATTCCGGGTTTGGTTCTTTGCGAGTTAATATGCAAGATAATAATCTTAATTACCTCAATATGAATTTTTATGGAGGGAGTGCTGGTACAACTTATGCAAATACAAGTGTTTTTGGTGTTAAAATAACGCATGATGGTAGTAAAGTTTCCTTTTATTTTAATCCTTCTCCGTATGCTAATACTGGTTCTTGGTATAAGATGGCTGAAACTAGTGTTGGATGGTACTCTAATCTTGTTGTTGAATTCGGTCATGAATCTCTTATATTTGTTAGTGAATCGCAAGAGGCATACTGGGATGATTTTACTATAAGAACAGTTACAAGTAATACAGTTGCTTACATAACTCCTAGTAAAACTGTTGTTAATTCCACAAATATTTACACTATTGTCATTTCTAATGATATAACTAGTTACGATAGTGGTATTGGTGAAATTAAGGTAACGAAACCTGCTGAATTTGGTGCTTGGGATACGAATGCTGTTTGGGTTGAGACATATTATATTACAGGTAGTGCTACAAATAATAGAATCTTTTCAGGTGAACCTGGAGCTAACCAATTTTTGGTTAGAGTTATACCTTCTGATCCAAATTCTTTGCTTATAAGGTTTAGAATGGTGAGTGCTTCTGATAATAGAATAATAACATCTTCTACTCCTAATAAAACTATAAAGGTTTCGTTTAGGTTAGTTTCTCCTTCTATTCCTAATACTTCTGGTGAATACAAATTTTATGCCTATGTAGATTGTAGCAAGAGCCCTAACACTGGAAATGATATTAGATATGCTACGACTGGTTGGAAGAGGGCGGTTGATTTAGGTATGAGTGTTAGTGTGTACGATAAACCTTTTGTGTTTGCTGGGCTTTCGTATTCTCCCACTCCTATGTATGAAGGTGATGACGTCTATCAGGTTTTTTATGATATTTCTACATCTGGTCTTTCTAACAGACCAAATATTGGTATTGTTGAAATAGCTATACCTAACGGTTTTGTTGTTTCGAATGCTCTGAGTTCTTTGCTTATTGGTACAAACAATATATTCTTGACAAACTATAATGGTACGAATAGAATAAGAGTTAACTATGTTTCCTCTGGTAGTAGTATTCCTGGTCAGAATGGTCTTGAAAGGATAACGTTCTATATAGTTCAAACGCCGGATCTTCCGATTGGTATACTGAAATCTAACTTTGTATGGCCTATGTGGGTTTATGATGAATTCGGTAATAGTGCGTTTTTAGGAGGTACTAATACCAATAGCATATACAGAAGCCAAAATACAGAAGTTATAATAATATCTCCTCAGTTAGTTGCTTACGTAAACCCTCCTAAGGTTGATAATGCTGTAAAGACAAATACCTTTGCTTATAGTGTTATAAACAATGGTCCTCTGGGTAATGATATTAGAGATATCTTTATTTTGTTTGATACAAACTATATAACAAACTATGCTTGGGGGCTTTCCAATGCTAAACCTACCTATCATCCAGCTCAAATGTTTACAACTAATATTGATGGTTTAGGTTTTGGGGTATTTGTTAGGTATACTAACTCTTCGAAACTTTTAAGATCTGGTTCTAATGATATTATATACTTTACGACTATACATAAAAGGACGAATGTTGATGATCCACCAGTTTGGGTTAATTTTGTTGGTTATGCTGATAATGGTAATGGAGAAGGGCTTGTTGTGGGAAAAGAGTATTCACCTAACTCTTGGCGAGTAGGGATCTTACCACCTGATCCTGATGGTGTAGCATCATTATCTACAAACTATATCGATACAACTGTTGTCTACTTTACGATAACAAACTTTATCTACAATACTGGTGCTTCTGGAAACAATATGAAGTATGGGATAGTAAGCGTTCCATCTGGATTTGGAATATTGGGGGCTACTAGTTCTTGGTTATCGAATCCTGCGAATGTTCAGGTAACTGGTACTAATGTTATTTTGCATTACTCAAATGAAGGTGTAGGTCTTAGATCGGTTTATGAAAATCCTAACTATAAAGATATTGTTGTTTTAACGTTAACCAATACCAATTATTTTGTTCCGGCAAATTTGCGAATACAGAGTTATCTAGGTAATAATAGAGGTGTAACGAATCTTGGTGATAAGAGCCCATCGGAGACACAAGATTTATTTGTAGTTTGGCCCAATCTTGTTGCTAGAGCTAATATAAAGGTAACGCAACCGCCAGACTCTAGTATAGAAGGTGAAACCAAAATAGATGTCTCAACTACGACTAATCAAATAACTTATGTAGTTTCCAATCTTGGTGCTAGTACTGGTTCCAAAAACATTATATATACTATTAAGATAAACATACCTACGGATGTCTCAACAAATGTTATAGATATTAGTAGCACTATAGTCACTAATCCTGCTAATGCTAGGTTTATATCGAGTGGAAACTATATTCTCGTAGATTATATTTCTGAAGGTACAAATTTACAGCCAGGCAGAGCTGATACTATAACTTTTAAGATGATAGATTTTGTTGAGAATGAAATAGGTATTAGGAATTTCATAATCTTTGCATCGAACCAGAAAGCTTTACAGCAGATAACGAATGGTAATTTCTCGATAGAATTCAAGATGCCACCAGCGTTCGCAGGCGCTAAGTTTGATAGCCAGATACTCTATACTACTCCAACCAATAGGATCGATAACATAAAACTTATCATTACAAATGCAGGTAAAGGTTCAAATAGACTGTATAGAGTTAGAGTTGATATACCTCAAGTTTACAATAGTAGAATTAAATTGGTACAGTCGAGTATAGTAGGTACATCTGTTACTATAACGCCTTCAAATTTCTTAATAAATTATTCTAGTTTGTCTACCAATTTGCCAGCTGGTATGGTTGATGAAGTTATGATAATGTTTTCCAACAATTTCTCTTCTCCTACTAACGGGCAATTCCTAGTTTACGCAACGAATGTTAATGTAAATGCTGAATCTTTGGTTACTAATATCATTTATTCGACTAATGAAAATTACATATACATAACAGAGATGCCTTTGGTTAGTGTGGTTCCAACGAACGTTTATACAACATCAAACACTAACGAGTTTATTATTTATTTAACTAATGGTAATAATAGTTCTAGCAAAGAGATATATAGGACTAAAATTTATCTACCGCAGTTTATAAATGAGAGTAATCTAAACGTTTCTCATTATCTTACATCACTTCCATCTTATCCAAGTCTCTACATATTGACTAATGAAAGGGCTATTGTTATTGATTTTGCTTTGAGTAAACTTACTGGTAGTAAATTCTATTCAATGAAGGTTACCGCTGTTGATAGTTTTAATTATGGTGAAACGAATGTATACTGGAGGGTATACGCTGATTATAATGATGGGTATAGTAATAACAATTTCCCATATTCGTTTGGTGGTGTAACTAACTTATTCTTTAAGCTTCCACCTACTAGGGCTTATGCTAAGCTCGTGCCTAACGTTACTTATAACGACTTTACTAGGAATACATTAAAAGTCGTTATCACAAATTATGGTGAGAAGTATAATGATATTTATTTAGCCAGAATTTATCTGCCACCAGTAATTACTAATGTTTTGATAATTTCGAATAAGGTTCCTGCGAGTATAACATATCAGCAATCAAGTAATGTTATAATTCTGAATTATTCTGTTAGCAATACAAATATTTCTTCTACTAAGTTTGATGAAATTTGGTTTGTTGCTTACGATAATGTGAATTATCCTTCTACATATTCAAGTAACATTATTGTTCAAGTTGCCAATTATCCGAGTAATGTTTACTATACTAATGCTTCCGAGTTGGTACTTGGAGATCTTGCTTACAGGATAGAATTTCCACCGTATAACGCTAACTATTATGTTATCCCTAACCAAGTATCCGCATTTGAGAATTCTTTTGTTAATTATACGATTTACTTGCAGAATGTTAGCAGTAGTTCAGATTACAAGATAGAAAAGGTAGAAGTTATATATCCGTTTATGCTATTGACCAATGGTATGGTTGTTAATTCGTCTTATCATCCTTCTGCTTCAAAAGTTATTACTTCGAGTAATATAGTTATTGATTATACTTCTAAGCTTTTAACTAATAATGCAAGTGAAGTTATAACTATATCTGCAAAGGATAGCTGGATTTTTGGTAATACTAATGTGTACTTCTATGTTAAAGTTAAGTACACCACAAATGAAGAATTTGTAGATGCTCATGTTTCTGGTGGTACCAATTTAGTTAGTTTTATTTCTTCTGGTCCTGTTGTTTACGGTAATTTTGTAAATAATGATATCTACATGGTTAATCCTAGACCACTTCTTAGATTATCTTTGTCTAATGGTGGTTCTGGCGATAATTTGGTTTCAAGGATAGATATAACTATACCTTCAACTTTGACAAATAACTTTGATCCTTCAACAGTGAGCAATTCACTTATAACTAATGTAAGTTACAATAGTAGTACTGGAGTATTGACAATTTATATGACAAACTTTTATCCAGGAATTAGAGATATAATATATTTCAATGTTTCTAACACTTTGTTATCGAGCTCTACCAATGAGTTCCAATTGGTTGCTTATAATGTGGTTACCAATGAGTCAGTTATTCCTAGTTACCTTAATGCTCTTAACATAAGATTTGTTAGCCAACCTGCTGGTGATGTTATTACGAGGGAGCTAAGCACTTTGGATAAAACCAATAATGTTATCGTTAGGATCAATAACGATTCTGTTGGTAATTCTCCTATAGTATCTGCTGTTATAACTTTGAAGTGGCCTTTTACGAATGTTATAGGTGTAAGTAATACCAAACCTTCAACTATAACTATAAGTAATGATACCAATATTTATATTAGGTATTCTTTTGGTATTGAAAAAGGTGATAATGATCTTATTTATATCGATGCTATTGATGTATTTGATATTGGTCAAACTAATAGTAGTATTGGTATTAGAGTTAGCGAAGGAGCTGGGTTTGTTGGTGTTAGAGAAGGTGTATCTGGTACTAACGTGCTTTTTGTTATGCCGAGGGCTTATGGTTTGGCTTCGCTTCTGACAAAGTACGTCGTTATAGCTGATCCTAGTAAAGGTCAGACGTCTGCTACTAACTCTGTTGATATTCTTGTGACGAACACTGGATCTGGACTTAATTATATAACTACTTTAAAAATCGTTTTACCAAACGAGATAACTAACATCTTTTCAATAACTTCTTCTTTACCTGCTATTTATTCGAATTCAAATAATGTATTATTTGTCCATTATACTAATGGTGGTATTCCAACTTCATCAACCGATGTTATAAGATTCGTTTTTGAAGAATATTACCTTAATTCTGTTGAAAAGAGATTATATGTTTACGCTGATAACGGTTTGGATGATTATCAGAACTTAGATCCAATGCCAGGAGGAACACTAACTCTTAAGTTTGATTTCCCGCAAGAACCGGCAGATTATTATATTGTTGCAAGTTCTAGTATTGCTTATACTATCGATACAAACCATACCATAGTTTTGAGGATAAACAACAATAGCTATAGTTATCCTATAACTAGAGTTAAGATAAACTATGATCCTTCTACAAACTTTACGATTGTTAATATTAGAGCTTCTAATTATATAACCCTCAATTCATGGCAGACGAACTCTAATTATATCTTATTAGATGTTAACATACCAACTAGGAGTGTTAATTATGGTGGTTCATTCATATTGATAGATATTGTTTACAATCAATCTACTAATGTTACTAATGATATGATTGCGCAAGTTTACTATGATGGAGCTGAAGATTTTGAAAATGTCAATGTGCCATTGACTGAGACTAGTAAATTTAAAATACTATTTGCTAATTTTGGTAGGATTTTAGGGCTTGTTAAGCCGTATTATAGAGATATAAGCGTTAAAGTTGTTTACCGAGATACAACCACAGTTGTTACTAACGAGATTGATGGTAATTTCATAGTAAGCTCGCTAACCACGAATATTTATATTAATAATGTTCTTTTAGGTAGTTATACTTTGAATTTTATACCACCTGGAATTTACGATATAGTATTTACTAGTGCTAAGTACAGAACCCTTACTATTAAGGGTGTTAAAGTTTTAGCTAATAGTATTACTAATCTAGAGTTAGTGATTTTGAGTAATGCACCATTTAGTACTGAATCTAGAGAAGAACAAAGTGTTGTGTCACTTGATGATGGTAATACAGCTATTATAGTACCGCCTGGATCTTTACTTAACGATTTCTCTGTTGATATAATTTTGAGATATGCTAATGCTGAGGAACAAAGAGGTGTATTGAATACTAAAAGTGTTGCGAAATTTGATAATCTTAGTGGTATGAAGGTGTATGAACTTGTTATGAAGAGTGTTCCAGGACACGATATATTTGAGAATCCTCTTAAGAGCGATGTGATACTTAAGTTTTACTACGATGAAAATTATATTAGGTCTCAAGGTTGGAGTGAGGATAATATAAGTATATGGTATTGGAAAGATACAACTAAGGAATGGGTAAGAATTGGGGGATTGGTTGATAAACAGAATAACTTTATATACATAAAAACGAGATATTTGCATAGAGTTTATGCTATAATTGGTAATGGTAATATCAAGACTGATGGAATCGTTAGGAATGTTAAGGCGTCTCCTAATCCGTTTACACCTCAAGTTAAGAATACCTCTGTTGATAATAAGTATGGGATGCTAAAGATAACATTTGATCTTGATAAACCTTATGATAAGTACAAAGTCAAGATATATGATATGAGTGGTAAGCTGGTTAGAATTTTAGAGGGAGATGGTAGTTTTGGACAAGGTGAAGTTTACTGGGATGGGAAAGATCATGATGGGGTTTATGTAAGAAATGGAGCATATTTATTTGTTGTGATAGCAGGGGATACGGTTGGTTATAAGGGGACCGTCATCCTCGTAAAATAGATTTAGGAGGTATGTTTTATGAAAAGAGCTATTGTTTTGATAATCTTGTTAGTTGTAGTTGTGTATGATGGTTTCAGTGCTTTTGAGTACTTAGATAGAGGAACTAGTGTTAGGTCAAAGGGAATGGGTAACGCAATGTTTGGTATATTTGATGGTGTTAACGGGTTAGAGTATAATCCTGCTTTGATTGCTAATACGAAAAATATAGAAAGTAGAATTAATTTTGGATTACCCATATCTTATGTTGACGATGGTAGCCTTAATATGTTTAGTATATTTGGTGTTATTCCTTTCTGTAATAGAGGATATGCTGGTGTGGATTATCTGGCAGGTGTTATAGCTGGTGGTAATGTACCATACTTCTTTAGAGAAGGAGCAATAGGATTTTCTTACTCTAGGTTTAATGTAATTGACCTTTATTACGAGCAAGCTATAAGTCTTGCTTATGCTAAGAATCTAGATGATTATATCTCCAAAGGTGCTAGAATATCTGCTGGTGTTAAATTCAATCTCTATAATCTTGGGCTTGTACCAAGTCCTGATACAGAAGTAAACCCATTTCTCGGTGATAGATTGAGTACATGGGGATTCGGATTAGATGTTGGAGTTACTTATGACTTTAGTTATACTATAAGGTTAGGTTTTGCAGTACAAAATTTGATAAAACCAAATACTTCTATAATAGAAGGAAACGAGTCAACGTTACCGAGGAAAATTAAGTTTGGTGCGAATTGGGTGGTTGGATCATTTTTCGGCGTTTTTGAAGATTTAATGGTTGGTGTTGGTGTTACGCAAACAGAGAGAGAACCAGGAGATAATAGAGAACTAGATCTTACTTATCACTTAGGTGTTGAAACATGGTTTTTCGATAAAATAATAGGGTTAAGATCTGGATATGAATTTGGTTTAAATGAGTTTTCAAGCATAAGTGTTGGTTTGACCTTTGCTTACATATTTATGGATGAACACGAAGTAAACATAGACTATAGCGTTAGTATAATGCCTAATATTCTTGCATCACTAGGTGATTTGTCACATAATTTTAGCTTGGTATACAGGTTTAGGCTACCAAGGAGTGCTTTTGCGTATACCGAAGAAAAAATAAGAGAACTCCAGTTTATGGAAGAACTTGAAAAGAAGAAGAAACAAATCAAAGAATTAGGTGTTGAAACGCAATCTCAAAGTAAAGATCAAACTCAACAAGAAACTAAACCTCAGTCCCAGGAAGTCAAGCAAGAGAAACCTTCTGCTGAAGAACCAAAACAACAACCTACATCTCAAGATAAAAAGGATGTAAAGAAATCAAAATAATCTACAACTATAGTGATTTGATTAACTTTTTATGTATTTTGTAAAAAATTCAAAAAATATTTATGATATATTTCATCTAAAATATGATATGAAAAA
>JBKBIJ010000047.1:0-11872 GCA_046299455.1 Brevinematia bacterium
AATATCTCTCTTCTAAGGGTTTGCCCAATTCTTTTAGCAATATTTCTTAAAACCTTAGTAGGAAAGTAATATTTTTGATATAGATTTAATAAAAGGTTAACAGAGGTATTGAAATGCTATCATGAGAGAATAAAAAATAACATAATTTCTCAGATGTGTTTTTGCAAACTTCGCTTTGGTGAACAACCCTATGAAGAAGTTTTGGAAGAGATGACTTTTGCTTTCTTAGTAGTGATATAGGAATACACTATTAGAAAGGGAAAATACATTTTTGGTACAAACCTTTAGTTTGCTCACTATGTTGTATATATCTTTTGCTTTTAGCTCTTAGAATATGTATTAATACATATTTAGAGATAAGAGTGTAAATACTTCTAATACATTCTAAAACGAAAAAAAGTAATAAGGAACGATAAAAGCATTCGAACAATCTTAAACAACAATTTCGTCTTCAGGTGATCTCGATACAATAATTTCACCTTGCTCTTCGAGCTTTCTTATAACATTTACTATTTTTTGCTGAGCTTCTTCAACATCTTTAAGTCTTATTGGTCCCATGTACTCCATATCCTCTTTAAGCATCTGGGCAGCTCTTTTACTCATATTTCTAAATATCTTTTCCTGAACTTCACTATCGGTATGTTTCAATGCTTTTGCTAAATCCTGCTGATCAACATGTCTTAACACTTTCTGGATTGACTTATCATCAAGTAGTACAATATCTTCGAAAACAAACATTCTCTTCTTAACTTCTTCTGCGAGTTCTGGATTATCTTCTTCTAAAGCCTCTATTATGTTCTTTTCAGTAGTTCTATCGGAATTATTAAGTATCTGAACCAGAGCTTCTATACCACCAGCTTGAGTGTAATCCTCACTAGCTAGAGTTGATAATTTTCTTTCCAATATCCTCTCTACCTCTCTTAAAACATCTGGTGTAGTTCTATCCATTAGTGCTATTCTTTTTGCTATATCAGCTTGTTTCTCTTCAGGCAATGCAGATAGTATTGTTGCCGCTTTTTTAGGATCAAGATATGATAGAATTAGCGCTATTACCTGTGGATGCTCACCTTGTATAAAGTTTACCAGGTGTTGAGGATCTGCTCTCCTGACAAAATCAAACGGTTTTACCTGCAAAGATGATGTAAGCCTATTTATGATATCTATCGCTCTTTGTGTACCTAAAGCTCTCTCCAAAACCTCCCTAGCGTAATCGACACCACCTAAAGCTATGAATTCTTGAGCCATCATTAACTCTTGAAACTCAGCTAAAACCTTTTCTCTTTCCTCCGGCTCAACCTTATCGGTTCTTGCTATCTCAAATGTTAGTTCTTCTATCTCATCTTCTTTTAGGTGCTTAAATATCTCCGCTGAAACCTCAGGTCCTACTGTTATCAAAAATATTGCTGCTTTCCTCCTACCAGTAAGTTGCTTAGGTTGCTTTTTATCTTTTTTTTGCTGAGTTATAATCTGTTGAACTTCTTTTTTATCCTTACTACTAGTTTTCTCTGTTTCCCCCATAAACACCTCTCAGTATAAGTATATAAACTCACTAACTCATTGTCAATATTTCGTAGAAGCTTTGTCAATAACCTATAAACATCCTTAGCAAGGAAGGTATAAAAAAGGTATGATTTTTCTCAAGCCAGGTCAAAAATTTTTGTAATCCCCCTCAAATAACCTCTGTATACACTACACCAAGTCCCTTAATGAGGGTATTTTCATACTCATTAGAACTTCTTTGGCAATAAACAGTGTACCCCTGTAGCTGAGAGCTTTTCAAAAATGTTATTTCTCTATTTGAGTGGACTTCAAAAAATTAATCTAAAACAAGTGATAAATTCTCTCTTTAGATCATATCATCTTTTCACCTTTCGTTTATTGGGTTTGCGTTTTATATCTTTATGTTTCACATATCTTTTGCTCTTAGAGATTTTTGTGAATAATTCTATGGAGAAGTTTTTGGAACTCTTGATATTTCTATCTTAAAAATTATGATGTATAAAAGTACCTCTATATCCTACTTTCTCTTTACAACTTATTCAGCAATACCTATATAATGTTTCTGTTTTATAACTTCTTCTTTTTCACACCCTCTAGTAGTTCTTTGTCATGTATATCATTGTTTTACTAAGATCTTAAAACTTTTGATTGTGACATTATGCTTATATCTTTTGTTTTTTGTTGTGTAAGGTTCCCAGCTTCTTAAAGCTCTGAATGAATAACTCTATAACATTCCTATACCAGAATTCAATAAGATAGTCTTAAAGGGAGAAATATACCTGGTTTGATTTGAAATCCTTCTCGGGTTCTATGCGCCAAATTCTTAAAAAACTACTTTCTTCAGAAGTTATAAAATAGAAATACTATGATAAGATTACTTGCCCGAATGAGCGAAAATGCTTCAAAAGTACTTTATTGTTTAAAGTTGTAAAAAACATAGCTAAAAAATTGGATACAACCTTAAAAGGAGTTTGTTATTCAACGATACTAACTTTCTCCAGAGGTTATAGTAGAGAAATACCAATTGTCCAAATAAGATAATATGTAACTATAATATCTCATAAGTTAATAAAAAAACTAGAAACTTTGTACACCTTAAAAGCGAATAATGTATAAATCCACTAAAGAGATACTACAAATTGATTCCCATAGTAGTTATATATAAATTCAGAACATCCGCTTTACAATTTTATTCATACAAATACTCTTATATGATATTTTCTTAGATCGAGAGACGTTTTTAAGGTACTATCAAATTTCTTAGATACATTTTTGAAGACCTTTAAGTAGGAATATAACATTTCTCTTAAGTTCTTCTCTTTTCCTAGTATCTTCTTCTCTATAACTTTTTAAGAATGGTGGTTTATTTGATTCATTTCCTTAGAAGTTTTCTATAAATTCAGATTTTTAATAGATTAAATAACTTCCTAGATATATTCTGAATACTTTGAAATATAAAAGTAACATTTCTGAAACATTTTCGCTCAACTTTCTAAGATTTTAACTTTTAATGACAATACAAGTATATCATAGAACCATTTTTAGGAGAACTTACTTAGGTATTAATAATTTTTTGAAACCCTATTAATACAGCCAATTTAACAGTATTCTAAAGCGATTATCTACAACAAACTTCATAACATAAAAGATGTAATTTTACGGAAATGACTAAATTTTAACCAGTTTTTTACAAATTTGATGAAAATTTCGACAAAAGCTTTTGATAAAGGTACTAAATAATTATACTTCAAGAAGCTATTTACAAAAACGTTTCGTGAAATTTTTGTGATTTGGTATAATTTTTGCTACATTAGGAAAAATAATAGGAGGATATTATGAAAAAGATTTTGATCTTGATCATTTTGGTTTTGACGGGAGGACAATTATTTAGCGCAGGTTTTGGACCTTATAATGGTATAATCACAGGGATAAATTTACTACCTAGTTTCTCAGTAACTACTAGTTCACCTATAACATCAACATTCGACTTCATTGCAGGAATACCTACAATTCAAAATTCTGATTTATGGGTAAATCTATCGAGTATATCTTTTGGTAGCGAATTTACTTGGAACTCTGCCTGGATAATGCCTAGGTATGATCTAGGATCACTATCAATATTACCGTATAACGTCATAGCTATCCAGTTAGCTTATCCATTAAATGTATCTCTACAATACCATACTGAACTATCGATTGTTAGTGAAGTATTCTCAATAGAAGCAAATATCATAGGAAATCTATATCAAACACTATCTCTAAGTACAATAATAGTACCAGTTTTGTATCTAACAAAACTAGCAAGTTTACCAGTAGCAATATATCTAGAGTTAGATACAAGTTTTGGCAACTTTAGCTCAATAGAAAATTCTCTAATTGCAGGACTTTATATAATGTTTTCTGGGAATTTCGGATTAAACATAGGATACAATTTTGGAACTACATCAATTGTCGGTTGGTTATCTATAGCATTTTAACATAAGGGGCTATGCCCCTTACTATTTACCTAATTTAGCACGAGCTATATATCTTTTTGCTTGTTCGTTATCAGGATCTAACTCTAAAACCATTTGCCAATACTTTATTGCAGAATCGACGTTACCTTTTCTGTATTCTTCAACACCTTTCGACATGTAACTTGTTATCTCTCTTTGCAATTTATCTCTGTCCTTGGAAACAATTTCATTGTATTTAGCGGTAGCTTGATCCTTTAGCCTTCTAGCTACTACGTTTGTAGGATCATCTTCCAAAACAAGCGAGAGTAACCTTATAGCTTCTTTATAGTTTCCGGAATCGTAAGCTTTAGTACCGGCAGATAAGTTCTTATCAATTCTTTCTTGCAACTTTGACTTTACTAAAGAGATTTTGGATTTAGCATCCGCATCATTAGGATCAGATTTTAAAACAACTTCCAATAAATTTATTGCTTTTCTGTATTCGTTATTTTTTATAAATTCATCTGCTCTGATTTTTAAGAAAGATATAAAAGAAACCAGTTTTTCTAAAACACCATCTTTAAGCAACTTCAGATTTTCGTCCGCACTATTAAGACTTATTAATTGATCGACAATTTCCATAGCTTCAATGTAAGAATCAATTTTATCACTAGCTCTAATCAAATTGCTCACCTTATTCATTCCTTCTTTTATTCTTTGTACATTATTCAACTTAAGCTTGTAAAGTTCATTATCAGGTGAAATTCTAACTAAATAGTTATACTTATCATATGCACCATCATAGTTACCACTATTATAAAGTCTATCCCCTTCATCTAAAAATTCCTTTTCGATAACTTTAATTCTGTTGTTTACCTCCATTAGCAAAACCTTTATTTCTGAAGATCCAGGATTATTTTTCAAAGCAATTTCAAGAAGTTCTTTAGCTTTCAAATAGTCACCTTTTTCGTATGCAGACTTACCCTGTTTAAAACTACTATCCCTCTCCAACTTGAATTCCTCCTCTGCTGATCTTATATATTCATCTACAAAAGATACATCATCTCCTAATTCACTTAAACTCTTTTTTGCATCTTTAAGCATGGATATTCCTTCTATATAATTTTTCTTCCTAATCTCTCTCAGCCCTGCACTCAGAAGTTTATTTGCTTCATCCCTAACATAAGCTTCCTTTAATCTTTTTTCAATTTCTGACAATTTACTTTTTGCCTCAGTATTGTTAGGATCTAATTGCAAAACTTCAACAAGTATTTTCTTAGCACCTTCGTAATCATAGTTAACAAGTAATGCATATGCTTCTTTAAACTTCTCACTAATTTTTCTCTCAACATCCAATTTATCCTTATTAATCTTAGCTTCATCGTAATACCTCTTTATCCTAGCATATCTAGAATCATTCTTATCCAGAACACTTATAAGTTCCTCAAAAACAATCAAAGAATTCACATAATCCTTCTTATTAAACATGCTTACACCTTCATCAAACCTCTTGTTTAAGTATTCATCGAATTTCTTTCTTGCGTTGGATAGAATATCCAAGGCCCGTTTATTAGTCGGATCAAGCTTCAAAACTTCTTGTATAATCTTGATCACGTTCAAGTAATCCTTGTTATCTAACAGAGAAATAGCATTAGCAATCCTTATATCAATACTTGCTTTAAGTTCTTCAGTTTTAGCTTCAATCTTTTGTTTCAGGCTAACGGATTCTGGTAGAGACCTTAGCATTGATAATGCTTCCCTCCATTTATCAAAAGCTTTAGCAACATCACCATTAACAAATGATTCATCTCCTTCTTTCTCTAACACACTAGCATTGGATTTTATGATCTCAATCGTTTTATCGATCTCTGATTTTGCTATCTCGTTATCTCTAAAAAACCTCAAAGCTTCTCTAAACTTATCTACAGCTTCCCAGTACTTACCATCGGATTTTAACTTTTTACCCTCTAAAACTAACCCATCAGATCTGGATTTATTCTCTTGTATTTTTGAAGACATTTCTATTTCTTTCAAAGTTTTCTTTAGCGCCTCTTCAGCTTCTGAGTTTTCTGGATACACCTCCAACGCTTTATTAAACAATTCTAGTGCTTTAGCAAAGTTGTAAGATGAAAACTCTTGTAGTCCCTGGGAATATAAAGAATAGGAAAGTATTTTCTTCTGTTCTAGATCCAACTTTTTAGAAGTTTCATATTGTATTTTATCATCTATTTCCTTAGCTAACTTAATCGATAATTCATGAAAAGGATTTAAATCAAAATTTCTTGAAATAACTCTCTTAGCCTCTAAAAGGTTATTCTTTGAGTAAAGATCTAATGCCTCTTTGTAGTTTTTACTTATCTCCACAGAAACAATATTCTCAATCTCTTTTATAGAGTCTATTGCTTCTTTATTGTAAGGGTTAATTTCTAAAACCTTTTTATAATCTTTAATTGCATCGCCATACTTACTTTGAGACTTAAGTAGATTTGCCCTAGAAAGTAAAGTTTTAATATACTCTCTTTGCTCATTTGACAAAAGTTCATCACTTTCAAGCCAAAGTTTTAACTTCTGGATATATATTTGAGCAATTTCGTTAGATGGATTTATTCTTAAAGCTTTTTCAAAATGAAAACTCGCAACAGAAAAGTTACCCTTTTCATACTCAATTATACCTTTCTCAACCTCTTCCCTATCAGGAGTAACACCCAAAACCTCTTTAACTGTCTTTTCGTTAAATCCTAAAAATAGAGAAGGTATAATACCAGAGTATTTTGTAGCATCATAACTAAGATTACCAAAACCTATCGGTGAACTAAAAAACGTAAGTAACAAGGACAAAGAAAATCCTTTATTATCAATACCAAAAGATATCTTCAAACCTTCAAAGAGTTCGGAAGTGAAACCTATACCAAACTTGAAGTCATTAACATAATCAATATCCGAAAAAGATCCAATAAAACCATAAGACAGAAAAGGATATATGATAAAGTATTTATAGATGTTTTTATCACTACTTATAAGTGACAACACATGATACCTAACACCAAATTTAGTATCAGTACCAAAAGAAAAACGTGATAGGTAATGACCTATAAAAAACCTATGAGTAACCGATAAGTCAAAATTATAAACAGTATTCAGTACAATACCAAATGTTGGTATAGTGAAAAATTCAAAAAAATAATTATTTAGTTCGTATAGTCCTGCTGGGAAATTAAATATATCTGTAGATAATAGTAAAGACGCTCCAAAATCAATATCCCCAAAACTAAAGTAAAATATTTTACTAAATTTAGTACCTAAACCAAATATCAAAAAGTTTTGTTGATAATCTCCTAAATACTCGAAATTGTAGTTATACACTTCAGAATAAGAATTGTAAAAAGCAAAACCTGAAAAAAAATACCTGTCGAACAGCTTGAAATGTCCTGAAAAGTAGAAAGTAAATTCATCAATAAAACCATTAACTCCAAAAAATAGAGAATAACTACCAACTGTGCTCACAGACTGTGGAGAAGAAAAAACACCGTAAGGATAATTATTAAAAACCGTAAAAACATGGGAAAACCCTTCACTAGTTGAGGTAATGGTGTTAAGATAATTAAAAGAATTAAAAGAATATCCTAACAAAGATAATAACATAAACAAAATGACCAAAAACTTTTTCATACAATAAATATAATAAATCCGTATTCTAAAAAAATAAAAAATTCAAAATAAACTACCTTAGTACAATAAATTTCCTACATAACTAAGAGCTAAACAAAAAGATAAATATATCAAAGCCCTACCTAGTGGATTTTTGTACTTACTTTCAAAAATATAGAGAAAAAACTTATTAAGAAAGAAAAAAAGTTGTACCAAAAACTCTATCTTTTAGGCTCTCTTTCTTATCTCGATCCTTAAAACTTATTCTAACAATGGCTATCATGATACTCCTGTTTTATAACTTTTAAGGAAAAGTATTTTTTGAGTATTGAAGCATTTTAATGTGATCCAATTTTTAGAGCTTTTTGTATACCTCTAGGTATAAAGGTAATATTTTTTGAAAAACCCTTGCTTTCAAGAAGTTAGTTTTTGAGGTAATGTAGCCCTTTAAGGGGGTATCCAATCTTTTGATACACTTCTGAAGACCTTTGAGTAGAAAGATAATATTTTTCTTAAACATTCTCAGTAGGAAAACGATTTCTTGAAAAAGTCTTAACTATCCTGGAAATTTCTGCTTTTGTTATATACCTTCTTGAGAAAGATAATTTCTTTGAACAACATAGTTCTTTTTAAGGAGCTAACGAACTCCCTATGACTTTTTTCTCTAGTTCTTTCTTGTAATTATTTGAGTAATTAGTAGTTCCCTTTCTGTAATTTCTAGAGGAAGATAATTTCTTTGAGTGATAGTCCTTTTTTATAATGATTATTTAATTTCTTAGGTGTATTTTTGAACATTTTGAGCAGTGGAAGATATTTTTGAAACATTCTCTAAAAATAGTTGAAAAATTTAGATTTTATCATAAAACATTAAATACTTTATAGGGAAAAAGCAATGAAGTGGAGAAAATTTAGAGGATTGAAAAGCAATAAAACAATTGAGACAACATACGACGGAGAAAATTACTTTAGAGAACTATTTCCCTACAGTGAACCTCCATTAATCGAATTTGATGGTTTAATACCACCTCAAAACATACCAGATGAGATATGGATAACAGATACTACATTCAGAGACGGTCAGCAAGGTAGAGATCCGTATACAGTTAAACAGATAGTAGACATTTTTAAACTACTGGTAAAGTTAGACAACAACAGCGGTATAATAAGAGAAACAGAGTTTTTTCTTTACACTCACAAAGACAAAGAAGCTGTATCAAAATGCATGGAAGTTGGTGCAAAATATCCCAGAATAACTGGTTGGGTAAGGGCTACAGAAAAAGATATACAAATACCTATAAGTATGGGTATAAATAAAACAGGTATTTTAACCTCAGTATCAGATTATCACATATACAAAAAACTAAACATGGATAGAAAGAAAGCGGAAGAGATGTATCTATCAGTTGTAAAAAGAGCAATAGAGCTTGGATATAGTGAAATTAGATGTCACTTTGAAGATATAACTAGAGCAGATATTTTTGGGTTTGTCATACCATTTGCACAAAAACTAATGAGAATATACGAAGAAAGTGGGATGAAGATAATAATAAGATTGTGTGATACAATGGGATATGGTGTACCGTTTCCAACAGCATCAATACCAAGAGGTATTCCCAAGCTTGTCTACTATCTCATGGAAGAAGCAGGAGTACCATCGGATATGTTAGAAATGCATATGCATAACGATTTTGGCGTTGTAGTAGCAAACTCTGTGGCTGGATGGTTGTACGGAGCTTCTTCTATAAATGCTTCCATCTTAGGAACAGGAGAAAGAACTGGTAATGCTCCACTTGAGCAGATCATATTCTGGTATCACGCAATAAAAGGTAATACCGGTAACATGAATCTAAAAGTAATAACCGAAATAAAAGAATATTACGAAAAAGAAATAGGGGAAAAGATAGATCCTCAAAAACCTTTTGTTGGGGCCTCATTCAACGTAACTAGAGCTGGTATACACGCAGACGGGCTGATGAAAAACCCTGAAATATACAATATATTCGACACAGAAAAAATATTAGGTGTAAAACCGCTTGTTGTAATAACAGATAAATCTGGAACAGCAGGAATAGCCTATTGGATAAATACATACTTCAACCTAAATGAAGAAGAAAAAATCTCAAAGAACCACGAAGGAGTAAAAGCAATGTACGAAGAAATAATGAGCAAATACGAGAAAGGAAAAACTGGTTCTGTAACAACGGATGAAATGCTAGAACTTGTAAGAAAGTATATCCCAGAATTAATAAAATAACTCAAAAATGATCTCAATTATTGGAATAAATGATATATCGATACAATTACACAAAAAAATACCAAATTCAATATTAATAGGACCATACAAAGAGAAATTATCAAGCTCACACAAAAATGAAAGTATAACTTATGTAACCATACATCATATAGTTCCCAACGATACAAGAGTAATAATAGACCTAACTTTTAACAGAATAACTTCCCTTTTAATAAACGATTTTTCATTAGAAGCAAACAAGAAACTTATATCTACCTTATATTGGAAAGACGAAATAATAATCAAAAATGTTTCAAAATATAGCTGTGTAAGATGCTTATACAATGATTCAGAAAATCTTGTTAATTACCTTATAATAAAAAGTTCAATAAGAGATCAAAAAACACTAATTGATACTCTACTTAGATCATTGGAAGAGAATAAAAGTTACAGAATTTACCTAGACAAAATAGAGGAATCTAAATTTGAAAAAGGTTGTCCATCATGTGTAGACAAAAAATATAAATTCTTAGAAGGCGAATACGGTGAAATGATAAACGAAAATTGTAATGAAAATTCTGTAGCAGTTTTCCCTATAGACGACAGAAATATTAACATAAAATTTCTAAGAGAATTATTTTCAAAAAATGGAGTAAAAGTGTTAGAAGAAAACGACGAATATCTGATTTTTATGGCTGAGGATAGGAAGATGTTTTTATTTAGAAATGGCAGGTTAATAATATCCGACAAAACTACAAAAGAAGAAGCTGAATACTTATACAGAAACTATATTGGAAGTTAGACAAAGAAAGGTATATACAGAGAATTGGATCTACTGATAAAAACATTAGTAGTCTTTCCCTTATCTTTTACACAAAAAACATCCGATAACATCTTAACCATCATTATTCCTCTACCAGTAGTCTTATCCTTATCCAGAGAAAGATCTATGTTAGATATGTCAAACCCTTCTCCCTGATCAGAAATAGTAAGATTAAGACCATTATTGCTAATCATAACTTCAGATTTTATCATTTTATTCTCGTCAAAACCACTACCATGTTCTATCGCATTATCAAATAACTCATAAAGTATAACCTTAGCACGCCATATATCCTCTTCAGAAAAATCCACCACATTCTTGAAAATGAGAGACAAATAACTTTCAACATTATTAACTCTAGCTGGAATAAAACTAACTTGATGATATGAGTAAAACTTTCTTTTGCACAAAACTGTTATTTTCCTATCCACTGTAAAATCTCTCAACTTCTCAAGTAGTTTTTGCGAATCTAGATTACTAATCTCAAAAACATATTTTATAAACTTTTCCGAAAGACTAAAATCCTCGATGAAAATGACCTTATCAAAATTAGAGGTAATCAAAACATCATGTTTGCGTTCACCAAAGAAAATCTTGTCTTTTGAGATTACCACCATAGAAAATTGCCTTGAGTTAACAAGATCAACAACAATAGAAGAAGTATTTAGATCTATACCAAAAACGATAGCTCCGCTAAAATTCACCATTTCCTTACTTCTAGAGAGATTTGCAGAAAATTTCGAATTAGTAGTAATCCAATAATTAAACCGATTGAGAATATCAGAAGTATTTATAGAAAATACATTAGTATCACTCATTATTACCTATACTATGTCTGCCGAATTTCTTAATATACAATGCTAAATAATACATTCCAGAAACTACAACAAACAAAACAACAACAATCTCCATCTTTGGTATAACATCTTCCTCCAAAAACCCAGTAAGCCTAAAAAGAATAAGCAAATAGAAAATAAACAACATAAACGTAACAATCTTACCAATAAGTACAGATTGTTGAATAAAACGAAAATTCTTAACCATTTTGGTTGAAAAAATCGATATAAGCAAATCCCTACCCACAACAACTAACAAAAACCACACAGAAATCACATCCATACGATAGAACGTTACAACAAGAGCAGTAGAAAGTATCTTATCACTTAATGGATCAATAATCTTTCCCCAATTAGAAACCTGACCTAACCATCTAGCCAAAATCCCATCAATAGC
>JBKBIJ010000048.1:0-11859 GCA_046299455.1 Brevinematia bacterium
TTTGATAATTGTCAGGGGATAAATATTGAGGGAATAACCTCTATTCATCCGCGGCTTATGACAACGGTCCTGGGCGGGAGTCAAACGGCCCAGGTTTCCTGGCTGCACGCTCTGAGCGAGATGCTTTCCACCGATGGCGTGGACATTATCGGTTCGTCAGACGTTTTAATCCAAAATTGTTTTTTTGCAACAAACGACGATTGCGTGGCCTTAAAAGCCGCCAACTGGAGCTACACACCAGCAGATGGGATCGGATATTGCAGGCACAACGTGGAAAGAGTGCAGGTCAGAGGGTGTACAATCTTAAATCGCGGTTCAGGAAACGCACTCGAGATTGGGCACGAGACCTCCTGTGATCATATAAACAATGTTGTTTTTGAAGATTGCGATATTTTGGCCAAGCACGGTTATGGGGCCGTATTTGGGGTATTTGGGGGCAAATGCGTTTGGTATTGGTTTGATATTTGGTATTGGTGAATTTTTAGGGTATTTCCTTAGAATTTTGGCTGGTTTTTTTATTGATAAGACGAAAAAATATTGGACTTTTGTTTTTATAGGTTATTGTTCTATTATATCTATACCGTTGTTAGCGTTTGCTGATTATTGGATTTTAGCTGGAACACTAATACTTATTGAGAGAATTGGTAAAGCATTAAGGTCACCCGCAAAAGATACTTTGCTTTCTATTTATTCAAAGGATATTGGTAAGGGATTAACTTTTGGGATACATGAAACAGCTGATCAGATTGGTGCAGTTATTGGTCCTGTGATATTTTATATACTTTTAGCGGTTGGTTTTGGGTATAAAAATTCTTTTCTTATTTTGTTCATTCCTTTTTTGGCTATGTTGGTTTTTCTTTTCGTTTCAAAAGCTTATTCTAATAAGATTCAGGTTGATGTTAAAGATGAGAAACTTAATAATGCTAAAGATGGCAAGCTTTTAATTTATTTGTATCTTATATTTATATTTCTAACGAGCTTAGGGTTTATTGGGTTTCCTATAATTAGTTTTCATGCTGTTAAGATAAATCTTATTCCAGAGGTTTTTGTACCTTTAGCATATTCTGTTGTTATGGTTCTAGATGCTCTGGTTGCTGTGCCTATTGGTTTACTCTATGATAGGCTAGGTGTTGTAATAATGGGAGTTTTACCGTTGTTAATATTGCTGATTTTTGTTTTTTGTTTTTCAGGAAACTTTGTTTTGTTTGTTGTAGCTTTAGTAATTTGGGGAATTGTTATGTCTGCTTATGAAACTATTGTTAGGGCTCATATTGGTAATGTAGTATCTCTTTCAGAAAGAGGATTATTTTATGGTATTTTTAATACTGTTTTAGGTATAGGTTTTGCTATTGGTAATTCTTTAGTTGGGTATTTATACGATGTCAACAGAAACCTGATAATTTATTTCCTACTTACTGTAGAAATTCTTGCGGTTATATTGATTTTACCAATAGCTAATTTGTCAAAGTCGAAAGTTAGGAGTTAAAGATTGTAGAACTTTTTCCAGTACCAACTGTTGTTATTATAATCTTAAGAATAAATAAAATACTTCCCTAAATTTTTACTCTTATTTTGCTTGTTAAAGTGTATCAAAAGTTCTAATCCATAAAGCTAGCTATTCTCTAGGTATATACTCTTATCCAGAAGTAGATTGTACTAAAACTTCCATATATTCTAGATTCATATAAGGCTTAAAACAAAGGTTCAAATGCTTAAATGAAGAATATTCTTTCTGTTACTGAAGTTTGAGATATTTAATATTATCTTACTCTTTACAACATGATATTTTGAAATGCCTTATCATAAAAATAGTAAAATATCATTTGAAACATTTAAAATATTAAGAGATATGGAAATAGATATAGAGAAAGTAAGGAAGAGAATATTGAATATAAAGAAAATGCTTGAAAGTGTATTGACTATTACTAAGGATCCTAAGAGAATAGAGAGTATAAAGTCGTCTTTACTATTGGTTATGAAGGACTTGAAAAAAATTGATGAAGGTACTTTCTCTTTAGAGGATTTGAAGAAGTATGAGTTTAGTAGGAACCTTGAGTCACTTGATCAAGAGGAGAAGAAAATTTCATTAGAAATACTTGAAACAATACCTCAGGTGTCTCCATCATCGTATGTTGTAGATAAAGATTTGATAAACATAAATAGTTACATGTCTTTCTTCGAGAAGGAATATCTTCCTCTTTTTACACCTAAGTATCTTAAGATTTTGTTTTCATATCAACATAAGCTAGACTACTTTTTTTCTGAGTTTAGGAGAGTACAAATGTTAATGTCTAAGTATGTAGAGCTTATTGAAAATATAGAGAAAAGTGAAAATGAAGTTTATATTTCTGAAATGCAGAAACTAAGAAGGAAAAGGTTTAGAGAACTTGTTTTTAATATAGACAGATTTTTGAAGGAATTAAGAGAATTTTTAGAGATGATACTTGAAAATCCGACATCAGAAGGAATATTACTAGAACCACACTTTTTGATACAATTTCAAGAAGAGAGTAAAGTAGTGAATAACGTAGAAGCAATTGAAGCGGTTAAGGATATGTATAACTTTGTAATTGAATTCGAAAATTATCTAGGAATTTCTGGTTAGGAGGTTAAAGCTATGAGTGATCCAAAAACTATGCTTTATAACACAATAATTGGTGAGAATTCCTTCTTTGAAGGTAGATTCATGGTGAATGGGGGAATAAAGATAGATGGTAAGTTTGAAGGAGAGATGTTGAAGGTATCTCACATTACGATAGGTGCGAAGGGAAAAGTAAAGAGTAATATATCTGCATTGAGTGTAATAGTTGAGGGAATACTTATAGGAAATATAGAAGCAAAGGTAAGAGTGATGTTATTGCCAACAAGTAGAGTATACGGAGATATAACAACACCTGAAATTATAATTCAGCAAGGTGTTATATTTGAAGGCAGAATAAAGATAGTACAAGATAAAAACATTTCCATAAAAGAAGAAATTGAAAAACTTTACAGAGAAGCGTAATGTTTAAAGAAAATCTTGAAAATGTACCTGAGTATATAAGTGGTACCAAAAATGATAAATACATAATAAGACTTTCATCAAATGAAAACAACTATGGTCCATCACCGAGAGTAATAAAAAAGATCAAAGAATTGTCAATGGTATCTTTCAAGTATCCAGATTCTTCATATAAACTAACAAAGGAAGTGATAGCTAAAGAAAATAATGTATCACCTTCAAACATAATTCTTGGAAATGGTTCAGATGAGATATTTCTAAACTTGTTTTTGATATATCTAACTCCTAGAGATAGTATAGTAACGATTGAGAAGACTTTTACGTACTACAAAATAGTATCATCGATTATTGGTGCGGAAGTAATAGAAGTTAAGAGAGATAAGGATTTTTCTATATCGTGTAGTAATATCATAAATTCAATAAAAAAATCTACAAAAATTATTATATTCCCATCACCTGATAATCCAACAGGTGTTATTGTGGATAAGAAATGTATTGAAAACATACTTAGAAACATTCGAGAGAATACTATATTCATACTAGATGAGGCATATTTTCAATTTGTTCCTAAAGAAAAATACTGGAATAGTATAGACCTAATAGAAAAATATCCAAACTTTATAGTTACTAGGACTTTTTCGAAACTTTATGGTTTAGCGGGATTGAGGATAGGTTATGGGATATGCCAAGAAGGTGTTACTAAACTATACGAAAAGATGAGAATGCCGTTTAATTTATCACTTATGGCATCGGAGTGTTCAAGAGAAGCGCTCCTGGATAAAGAGTACTACAATGTTGTATTATCGAAAATTATCGATAACAGAGAAAAACTAAAACGCATGCTAAAGAAACTAGATTTGGATGTTCTAGAAGAATCTTATGGGAACTTTGTTTTTCTACAAGGTCCAACTGATCTTGATAAAAAACTTTCTGAGTTCGGAATAGTTATAAGAAACTTATTATCATTCGGTTATAGTGAAAATTTTTATAGGATAACTGTAGGTACAGAGAAAGAAAATAAAATCCTTGTCAAAGCTCTAAAAAATATCTTAGGAGGTAAATGTGATTAGTTTATTATCTTCCTTTTTCGTAATATTTTTAGCGGAAATAGCTGATAAAACGATGCTTCTTACATTAAGTCTGTCGGCAAAGATGAGAAAGTTTGAACTGATTATTGGTATATTTTCTGCTTCTTTTGCGGTTATGCTACTGCCTATATTGGTTGGGGATTGGTTAAATAATGTTATGCCGAAAGCTTCTTTAGTATTAGCTAGTGGATTGATATTTTTGGCTATAGGAATATTTTCTTTGTTTGAAAAATCTGAAGAAGAAGAAAGGGAAAGATTATTTAAGTTGCCAGGATTTTTAACTGCATTCTTAGTTTTCTTGTTAGCTGAGATGGGAGATAAAACCCAGATAGCAACATTTTCTATGGCAGTGAATTCGAGGGAAGTATTTCCAGTGTGGATAGGTGCATCTTTAGGATTGTTCGTTCCTAATTTAGCAGTAGTATTATTAGGATCAATATTGATGAGAATCAATGTAAAAATAACAAAATATGTTTCAAGCATAATATTTATATCAGTTGGAATAATCATATTGCTAGAATACTTTGGAATTATAGAGTTTTAAGTCTTTTCTATTACTTTTGCTAGTTAACTCTTATCCTATTTTACCGCCAAAGGTCAATGACTTCTAAGTGATGAAAAAAGTTAAAACTCTTTAAATGATTATACAACTTCATGATGTTATTTAGAACTTTAAGTAGGAAAAGTGATATTTTTGAAACGTTCTTTTTTTAGATGTTTTATTTTCTGATGTAATAAATGTCTTTTTATATGAAGAAAGATTTTTTGAAATGCCTTTTTTATCTTGAAACTAGTTGAAAAACAATTTAACAATTATTAATTTTCATTATGGCTAAAGAAATAAGAATAAAAAGAGTAGAATCTCTGATAAGGTCTGATATATCTAACATAATTCAAAATGAACTTAGGGAAGAAGGAATAAAAGGTATTGTAAGTGTGTTTGATATTCAAATTTCGAAAGATTTAAGGTATGCGAATGTAAAGATAAGTATATTTTCGGAGGATGAAGGGAGTTTGAAAAGCACTATAATTTCATTGATAAAAGCTAAAAGTTTTATAAGGCGGAGATTGTCAAAATTGCTTAGGACAATGTATGTTCCAGAGATACATTTTGAATTTATAGATTTATCTGAAAGTATGAGAGTTTACAAAATTTTAGAGGAGATAGAGAAGAAGGAGAAAAAGGATGAAGATAACTAGCGAAACATTATTAAAAGAAATTATAGAAATTTTAATGAAGGAAAGCAATTTTTTGATAACATTTCACATAAATCCTGATTATGATGCTGTTTCTTCCTCTTTAGCTTTAATGTACATACTAAAAGCGATCGAGAAGAAGAATGTGATTGTTGTAAGTGAAGAAAGAAAGGAAGTGTTTCAGAGAGTTTTTTCTTTTCTTCCTTTTTATGAAGAAATAAAGGAGTTCAAGTATATTGAGGGATTAGATCTAGAGGAATATGTTCTCATAGTTTTGGACAGTGGTGAAATAAAGAGGGTAGGTAGGAATTTTCAGAGACTAGTAGATGAATTTAAGTTCATAGTGAACATAGATCATCACTATGATAACGAAATGTTTGGTAGGTATAATTTTGTCAACCCAGATGCAGTATGTACTGGGGAAATTATATATATGATTGCGAAGGAGATGGGCGTTGTGTTGTCAAAAGAATTAGCAATGCTTATATATGCGAGTATAGTAGGTGATAGTGGATCTTTTAGGTTTGATTCTGTTAGACCTTCGACACATGAGATTGCTGCGAAGTTACTTGAAACGGGAATTAAGCCTTCTTTCTTTACCTTAAATATGTTTCAAAACAAGAGTATTGATTTTGTGAAGTTTGAGGGAGAACTATTACAGAGTATAAAGTCGTGTTGTAATAATAAAGTAGTATGGGTAGTAATCACTGATAAACTTTTGAAGAAGTACAACATTATGGATAGTGAGACCGAGAGCGTTGTAGAGGATATAGGTAGGATAAAAGATTCTGTAGTATACTTTGTTATAAAAGAGAAGGTGGATAAAGGAGTAATATCGGTAGCATTAAGGAGTAAAGGCGATTTAGATGTATCTTTGATAGCGAAGAAGTTTGGTGGGGGGGGGCATAGAAATGCTTCAGGGGTAGCATTTGATATATCAGTTAGCATAGAAGAAATTGAGAAGATGGTGGTGAATGAGATTTTAGCAAACCTTTCAAAAGATCGTTTATGATTTAAATTTATGAGAATAGCTGTAGCACAAGTTAATACTATAGTTGGTGATGTTATTTATAACTACAACAAAATATTGGATTTTACAAAAAAAGCCTTAAAAAGTAATTGTGATATTATTGTTTTTCCAGAATTATGTACAACAGGGTATCCACCTGAGGATTTGCTCAAGAACAAATCGTTCATAGAATACCAGAAGAGATTTTTTGAAAAGCTCAAGAAGGAGTTTAAGAACATAATAGGAATAGTAGGATTTGTTGATTTGGAAAACGATGTTCTATACAATTCTGCAGGAGTTATATTTAATGGCAAAGCATATATCTACCACAAAACGAAGTTGCCAAACTATGGAGTTTTCGATGAGAGAAGGTATTTTTCTGAAGGGAATAGGGGGTTAGTGATATCGGTAAACAATGGTAGAATAAAAATAGGGGTAACAATATGTGAGGATATTTGGTATCCTGAAGGTGTGGTCAATGATGAGATAATGAAAGGGTATGCAAATATAATAGTAAACTTGTCATCTTCTCCGTACCACTTGGGTAAATTGCAGGAGAAGATAGAAATGCTCAAAACAAGAGCAAGAGATTTCAATACCTTTATAGTTTATGCGAATTTAGTGGGGGGACAAGATGAATTGGTATTTGATGGTAATAGCTTAGTAATTTCGCCAGAAGGTAAAATTCTTGCGAAAGCGAAATCTTTTGAAGAAGAATTATTGGTATTAGATATATTTCCTGAGGAAACAATATATAGAAGGCTATTAGAGCCTCGATATACATTCCTGATTGAGGATTATAAACAGAGGTATGAAGTAGAAAAAATAACCTTGGAGTATGAGACAAAAAAGCAAAATAAGTTGGTAACTACAGTGAGTTTTGATTATCTCGCTGAAGAAGAAGAAATAATAGAAGCACTAAAAACAAGTGTTAGGGACTATATAACTAAGAATAAGTTTTCAAAGGTCGTGATAGGTATAAGTGGAGGAATAGATTCAGCTTTGGTGGCCTATATATGTACGAAAGCTCTTGGAAAAGAGAATGTAATAGGAGTCAGTATGCCTTCGATGTTTTCGTCTGAGGGAACTAAGAGTGATGCAAGAAAATTATGTGAGAATCTTGGTATAAAATTTTTAGAGATACCTATACAAAAGATATTTGAACTATATCTATCCGAACTGGTACCATTTTTTGAAGGTAAACAATGGGACATAACAGAAGAAAATCTTCAATCAAGAATAAGAGGAAGTATACTAATGGCTCTATCGAATAAATTTGGATGGATAGTTATGACGACTGGGAACAAAAGTGAACTTAGTATGGGATATGTTACATTGTATGGGGATACAGTTGGAGGATTTGCACCATTAAAAGATATATACAAAACAACAGTGTATAAGCTTGTGAAATGGATAAATGAAAAAGAGGGATTTGATGTTATACCTAGGACTATAATAGAACGTCCACCATCAGCAGAATTGAGAGAAAACCAAAAAGACGAGGATACCCTTCCACCTTATCAGATATTAGATAAAATACTCAAAAAATATATAGAAGAAGAGAAATCGTCATCAGAAATATCCTACGAAACTAATATAGATCTGAAGTTAGTAGAAAACGTAATAAAAACAGTAAATAAAAATGAGTACAAAAGACGTCAAGCACCAGTAGGAACTAAAATAACCCTCAGATCATTTGGAAAAGATAGAAGATATCCTATCACTAATCGGTTCGAAAATGTGTAATTATTATACAAATAATTTTTACATATACAATACTATGTACTTTCTATACATGTAAGAAAAATGAATAACAATGTAAAAATAAGACTAAGTATGCTTGCATACTAGGAAAAATCATTACAATAATGATAGTAATTTTATCTTGAGTAACTAATTTGGCACAAAATTTGCTTCATAATAAATGAAGGTGGTTGTATGAAGAGGAGTAAGGTTTCTAATGATAAGAGATATGATGAGAAGAGTTACACACAGATTCATGATGAGACTATTAAGATTTTGGATTATGCTAAGAGTTCGTCGAACAGTGAGAATGTTGTTCTTAAGTATTTTAAAGCAGTTGAGAAGTTGCCGTTACTTACGAGGGAGGAAGAAGTGGAGTTGGCTAAGAGAGCTAAGGAGGGTGATAAAGAGGCTAGGGCTAAGTTGATATTATCTAATCTTAGGTTTGTTGTGAGTATTGCTAAAAACTATACGAATACGGGTATACCTATTGCGGATTTGATAAGTGAGGGGAATATTGGGCTTATGATTGCTGTTGATAAATTTGATTATACTAGAGGGTTACATTTTATATCTTATGCAGTATGGTGGATAAGACAATCTATTTTGAAGTATATTTCTGAGAGGTCAAGGCTTGTAAGGTTTCCCATGAATAGGACTAACGAGTTATTAAAGATAGAGAAGTTTATAAAAGAATATGAATTGAATCATCATGAAACTCCTTCTGAGGAAGTAATATCAAAGGAACTTAATTTGAAAGAAAAAGATGTAGAGATTCTTCTTAACAGAAAAAGTAAAAATTACTTGTCTTTTGATAGTAGTATTTATAATGATAATGAAGCGAAGTGTGAAGAGTTTCTAAATATTGAAGATCAGACTATTGAGAATCCTGAGAAGATAGTAATAAAGAATGCCGCAATAGAAGAAATAAGGAATATAATAGAGTCATTGCCGGAGAGAGAGAAGAATGTTATAAAGTATAGGTATGGATTTTATGGAAAGCCTTTATCTTTGAAAGAGATTGGTGAAATAATGGGTTTAACTAAAGAGAGGGTTAGACAAATAGAAAATAGAGCAATCGAAAGGATTAAGGAAATAATATTAAGTAGGTCACCAGAGTTTGTGAATATAAGCTTTAATTAGACATCTATTTCCACTACTTCTTTTGAATATAGTTCGATAAAGTTTTTCCTTCTTTTTGCATCTCCTCCCATGAGGATGCTAAAGATGTTATTTGCTTTTATGGCATCCTCGAGGGTGATTCTAAGGAGTTTTCTGGTATTTGGGTTCATAGTGGTTTCCCATAATTGATCTGGGTTCATTTCACCTAATCCCTTATATCTTTGTATTGAGAAATTTTTCGTCTTTATTTCCTTAATGATTTTTTCTTTTTCTTCATCTGAATACGCGTAGTAATGTTTTTGTCCTACTGATATTTTGTAGAGAGGTGGTAGAGCTGAGTATATATATCCTTCTTCAATAAGAGGTTTCATGTATCTGTAGAAGAATGTTAGTAGCAGTGTTTTGATGTGTGATCCGTCAACGTCAGCATCTGTCATTATTATTATTTTCCCGTATCTAACTTTTGATATATCAAAAGTATCTGCTATTCCAGTTCCTATTGCTGCAATTATTGTTTTTATTTCATCGTTATCTAAAAGTTTGTTTATTCTTGCTTTTTCCGCATTCATTATTTTACCTTTGAGTGGTAAGATTGCTTGGAATTCTCTGTTTCTTGCTTGTTTTGCGCTACCGCCAGCTGATTCACCCTCTACAATAAATAATTCTGTTTTCTCATAATCTTTCTCAGAGCAATCTGCAAGTTTTCCTGGTAAGTAGAAAGAATCTAAGGCACTTTTTCTCCTTACCAATTCTCTTGCCTTTCTAGCAGCTTCTCTAGCTCTTGCTGCTTCAACGGTTTTCTCAAGAATCTTCTTAACAGCATCTAGGTTTTTTTCAAAAATAGCAACTAATTTTTCATAAACTATATCTTCAACTATTCCTTTTACTTCACTGTTACCTAGTTTTTCTTTTGTTTGGCCTTCAAACTGGGGTTCTGGTAGTTTTACGCTAACTACGTACACAAGTCCTTCTCTAACATCTTCACCAGTTATGTCGATTTTTTCTTTTTTATCGAACCCCATCTTTTTGAAAAATTCCGTCATGACTTTAGTAAGTCCACTTCTAAACCCTGTGAGATGAGTTCCACCTTCTATTGTTTTTATTGAATTGACGTAGGAGTATCCTATCTCGTCATAGTCGGTAGTATACCTAAAAGCTATCTCTGCAATAAGTAATTTACCATTAGACATTTCTTTCTCACCATAAATGTAAAAAGTATCAGATATTGGTTCCATTTCTTCTGTTAGTGCGTTAACAAACTCAAGTATACCTCCTTCGTAGTAAAAACTGTCTTTTTTTTCTTCTTTACCTCTTCTATCTACAATTTCTATTTTGATACCTCTGTTAAGGAATGCTAGTTCTCTCAGTCTTGCATGAAGAATGTCATAGTTGAAAGTAACTCCTTCATCGAAGATTTTTTTGTCAGGCTTGAATCTAACGATAGTACCGGTTTCTCTGATCCCATCTTTTTTGACAATGACATCTGTCTCTGGTACTCCTCTTCTATACTTTTGATAGTATAGTTTGCCATCTCTCTTTACGTAAACTTCGAGAAACTCAGAAAGTGCATTGACAACGGAAACGCCAACACCGTGTAAACCGCCAGAAACTTTGTATGCTTTATTATCAAATTTACCACCAGCATGTAATTTTGTCATAACAAGCTGTAAAGCAGATACTTTGTACTCGGGATGTAGGTCAACTGGTATTCCTCTACCATCATCTTCGACTGTAACAATATCATCCTTGTCAATGAAGACTTTTATGTTTTTACAAAAACCTGCTATTGCTTCATCTATAGAGTTGTCAACAACTTCGTAGACAAGATGGTGATATCCGCTACTACCTGTAGAACCTATGTACATACCTGGTCTTTTTCTTACAGGTTCTAGTCCTTCTAAGACTTGGATAGTTTGGGCATTGTAATCTTTGACATCGTTATTATACATATCCATCTCCTTCAAATAATTTTAAGAGATAATTACTTAAATTTCCAATTCACCAGAGAGGATATATAAAAATCTGATTTCTTGAGTTCTTTTTTACTTTTCGAATACTACTTTAGCCTTATCTTCACTAAGTTTCTAAACTTCTATGTTTTCTTTGTAAAACTTCCCAACACCCTTGATAAGACCTATCATAAAGTCTATCATATTACGACTAGACTTATAGTGTATAATTAGTGTCTTGTCATTAATCCATTCATATTCAAATCTTGGTGGATGAGCATTTGGCATGTTTTTTGTCATATCATAATGTACTTTGTCCATTGCTGTTATAAAGCTTTTGGCATCTTTATGTGATTTATATAAATGTCCATAAACCCTTTGTGAGTATTCATTTACCCAATAATCTCCAAATGCATTTGCTACCTCTTCGCGAGATATACCTAAAACTTTCTGTATAGCTTCTATAACTTTAAGGACAACTTGATCATCAAAATCACTTATTGGCAATATTATAGGTTGTCTTTCAATACCAGCTTTAATCAGAATTTCTTTCCACTTATCTTCTCCGAATTTACTTTCTATTAACTCTTTTATAGCAAGTACAATAATTCCTTTCATATTTTTTACCTCCTTTTTTATATTTTCCCAGTAAAAATATGAGACAAAAACATTCTAAATTGTCTTTCTGGGATAAACAGTCTTATTTCTGTTTCATAAAAATCATTAAATACAAATAAGACTGGAACCCTA
>JBKBIJ010000049.1:0-11778 GCA_046299455.1 Brevinematia bacterium
CTGCAAGGAAAGCAATAGAGGACTCTGGATTAAATAGTTACTCAGCACTAGATAAAGAAAGAGTTGGGGTTATAATAGGTTCAGGTATTGGAGGTGGATTACAATTCTATAATAACTCTATAAAATTCTTCCAGGAAGGAAGAAAAAAAGTTAATCCTAACTTTATATCAATGTCGATAACTGATACAGCTTCTGCCTACGTTTCAATAGAGAATGGTTTTAGTGGGCCTAACTATTCAGTGGTGTCCGCTTGTGCTTCTGCAAATCATTCAATAGTCGTTTCAATAATGCACATTCTTTTAGGAGATGCTGATGTAATGATAACGGGTGGTTCTGAGGCATCTCTAAATGGTCTTTGTATAGCTGGTTTTACTCAAATAGATGCATTATCAACAAGAAACGATGAACCGCAAAAAGCTTCTAGACCTTTTGATAAAAATAGAGATGGTTTTGTGATAGCTGAAGGTGCAGGTATACTAGTCATTGAAACATTAGAGCATGCTATGAAGAGAGGGGCAAAGATTTATGCCGAAATAGTAGGTTATGGTGTAAGTGGAGATGCATTCCATCACGTTGCTCCCTGTTCAGATGGATCAGGTGCAGCTATAGCCATGAAAAACGCTATAAAAATGGCAAATATCTCACCCCAAGATGTCCAATTGATAAATTCCCACGGTACCTCAACACCACTTGGAGACAAAGCCGAAGTTATAGCAATAAAAACAGTGTTTGGAGACCATGCATACAAACTAAAAGTGAATTCAACAAAATCAATGATAGGACATACCTTAGGTGCTGCTGGTGGTGTTGAAGCTGTTGCAGTAGTAAAAATGATAGAAACTTCTAAAATACACCCTACAATAAATCAAGAAGAACCAGATCCAGAATGCGACTTAGATTTTGTACCTAATAAAGCAATAGAAATGGATGTGGAATACGCTTTATCTAATTCATTTGGTTTCGGTGGACACAACGCTTGCATTATATTTAAGAAATGGAGAGATAAGTAATGATAGAAACCATAGAATTCATAGAAAAAAACGAAATACTACCCCCAAAACTAAAACAAAAATACAGAGACATAGACGGATTTATATACAAGGAATCGAAACTGTTTGTAGGTAGAATTTCTGGAGAAGATATTGGAGCTGTAAGAGTTGCTATAAGAGACGATAGTAGAAGAAAATACGGTTTAATATCAGACTTGAATATATCTGAATCTGTCAATTTCTTAGAAGTAGCAAACCATTTTATTGAATTTGCTGAAAATTACCTTCTTTCAAATAGCGTAACCAAAATTGACGCTATAGTACCGGAAGGCAAAAAACTAAATTATGCATTCTACGATAAAGGGTACTGGGCTTCCAGAAAACTTGTAGCTATCGGATGGGACCTTGAAAACCTAAATTTCAGCATTGAACAAAGTCCACCAAATTACAAATTCGACATAGTTTTGGCAAAAGACTTTTCAGAAAACTTCATAAAAGAAATATCCGAGTTTGTTTTTAACTCATATCAACCATATTTCAGATGGTGGAAAGAATACAAAGAAGATTACAGATGGTGGAGAACAGAATATCTAGATAAAAATATACCAGAAATTGAAAATGAACTCAAAGAAGAAATGATTAACAGAATAATCGATTATCTTTATGAAATAAAAGAAAAGAACTCTGCAATAGTTATAGGCCTTGTAGATAATAAACTAAAAGGTATATGTGATGTTGTTGTTGACGAAGAAGAAAATATGTTAATAGGTGTT
Source organism: Brevinematia bacterium (assembly GCA_046299455.1). GTDB lineage: Bacteria > Spirochaetota > Brevinematia > DTOW01 > DTOW01 > SKYB106. Next base: position 1,763 of record JBKBIJ010000049.1, read on the forward strand.
GCGGTAGATAAGGATTTCAAAGTAAAACATTTTGGTTCTAATATACTATTTAGAGCATTAAACTTCCTAAAAAGTAATAATCTAAAAACTGCTAGAACTATAACGACATCTGGTCTTGATGACTATGATCCAACAGTTTACTTATACACACTTTCCGGTAAAGGACAAATACTATCAGAATATACAGTACTAATAAAAAGAAACTTTTCGCAAAACCAAACTGAGAATATTATTGATATAGGCCAACCACTTGAATTTTAAAGTTTTGGCAAATGAATATTTAAAACGTAACAAATTATTCTTATGAAAATGATCACTCCGATACATACCCATACTGAAACAATAAATGGCAATAAACTATATTTTACTAACACTACAAAAAGTACTAATCCTATTATACTAGCAGTAGCATAAACTTCCTTTTCTAGAACAAATGGTATTTCCTTAACCAAAATATCTCTAAGTATTCCTCCCCCTATTCCAGTTATAAGACCAACTATTATAACTCCTACATCTGGCAAATTTGCATCTAATCCTTTTTCTGCTCCCAAAATTGAGAAAACACCAAGCCCTATGGCATCTAAGTAAATAAGAATGTTTTTATATTTATCAATAAAGCTTCTGAAAGTAATAATTGTAACCATTCCAGCCAATATGGATACTGTGTAGTTTAGATCAAAAAAGTAGAATGGAATTTTATTCATTATTATATCTCTGATAGTACCTCCTCCAACCGCTGTTAAAAAACTCATAACAAGTATTCCAAAAATATCTAGCCTCTTATCAATACCTCTTATGGCACCTGTCGAAGCAAATATGAAAGTGCCAAATAGATCAAAAAGATAAAGTAAATTCATGTTCATCTAACCTTATTTATATAACTCCACTTTATGTAAGCATTTATGAAAATATCTATTTCTCCATCCAAAACCGCCGATGTATTTGGAGTTTCAATTTCCGTTCGGTGATCTTTAACAGAATTGTAGGGGTGTAAGATATAACTTCTTATCTGATTTCCCCAGGATATGTTTTTTTTCTCACCAGATATTTCTTCTATCTTTTCTTTTTTTTCTCTTTCCTTCATATCATATAGTTTAGACTTTAGTATTTTTAAAGCCATCTCTTTGTTTTGCGCTTGAGATCGTTCATTCTGTATTGATACTGTTATACCAGTAGGAATATGTGTTATTCTAACTGCAGACTCAGTTCTATTCACATACTGTCCACCTTTACCACTTGCTCTAAATGTCTCTATTTTTAGTTCAGATGGATCTATAACCACTTGGTTATAATCCTTCAATTCTGGTATCACGTGAACCGAAGCAAAAGATGTATGTCTCCTTTTTGATGCATCAAAAGGTGAAATTCTAATAAGCCTATGAATTCCTGTTTCAGATTTTAGGTAACCAAAAGCATACTCTTTCTTAATATAAATAGTAACATCCTTTATCCCACTTACATCATCCGGTAAGATATCGACTATATCGTATTCAAATCCCCTCCTTTCAAAAAATCTAGTATACATTCTGAGTAGCATCTGAGCCCAATCACAAGATTCAACACCACCAGCACCTGGATGTATGTTCATAAAACAATTAGAATTGTCAATCTCTGGATCAAAAAACTTTTCTATTTCATACTCACTAAGTTTCTCTTCAATTTTTGTCAATGATTTATCAATATCCGAAATTATTGAAGAATCCTCTATACTTTCAGCTTCTTTAGCTAATACTATAAGATCCTCAACCTCCTTTTTTATTTCTAACCACTTCTCAACCTCTCTTTTCAAAGAATTCTGTTCCATTAAAAGCCTGGAAGCGGTACTAACATCATTTCTAGAATATGCCTCTGAGATTGAGTGTAACATTTCATCAACAAATTTCATTTTTTTGTCTATTTCAAAGATCTGGAAGTTTTCATTAACTCTACTCAAAATTCTTTTTGCCCTTTCGGTAACTACACCCATGCTAAAAATTATAATTGAATACAAATAGAAACTTCTAAAATTTACATTTACTACAAAAAACTACTTCGCCAAATTGATCATAAAATGTGATACTCTAAAGCCTACTTTCCTCAAAGTGTTAATCATGGTATAATTGTGTGAAGGTACTAACACTTCAATAAAACTATAAGGTTTAGGTATGTTACTAATCATTTCAGAAAGTATACTAGAACCTATTCCTCTATTTCTGAATTCATTGACTACAAACAAATCAAAAATTCTGTAGACCGAAATATTTTCCCCAGAAATCCTCGAAAGAAGAGAAGAAAGAGAAAAATCTTCCTTTATTACACCGTAACCAACAAGCAAATCACTAGTTCTAGCAACATATATGTTAAACGAACTAAAATTTAGTTCCATAGACTTGTGATAATTATCAAGTATTAATTGCTTATTTCTTTCCTCAATTCTAGGATCAAACAAACATTGAATTGGATAATTCTCAAAACGAGTATTCCTATTCCTCAACCTAACAAATTCATCTAATTCTTTAGTACTCGAAACTCTTAATACCTTAGTGTTCTCATTAACTTGAGTAATAAAACTATTAGGGAAAAGTCTCAAAGTAGAAAACGAAGAAACATAGGAAAAACCAAACTTGAGATATATACCTATAGCAGGTATATTGTTAACATCAGTACTCACTTCAACTATATCACCCTTCTGTCTACCAACAAAATCCAGAAAATACTTGAGTAATTCAGACCCTATACCTTTTCTCTGGTAACCTTTCCTAACACCAAAAAGTTTTATTCTATAATATCTTTTAGCAGTAACAGATGTCAAATTTTTATCGAAAAACCAAGAAAGAAAACCTATAATTTTACCACCACTAACAGCTAAAAATGTTCCTGTAGAATTCTCTAAAATCCCAAGAGATACCTTATGAATGTTTTCAATACCAATTGTTCTAGTTATTACATCATCAACCCTAAATGGTGAAAGGTCAAATATATCTCTCGTAATACTAACAACCTCTTCAATATCATTATCATTCATTTCAGTTATATATATCTTTGAAAACACGGAAAAATTTTAACTATGATAACCTAACATTTTCCAATATTAATACTCTTAACTTAAATTTCTTGTAACTTTACAAAAACAAAGTCCTCTATTTATCATAACGAAAATATGACACCCTATATCCTCCTCCAAACTCATCCAAATGTTTACCTCTTAATCCACTTCCATCTCTAGAAATCCAATAAACAACATATTATTATATTCCTCTCTACAAACCAACTCTCTAACCTTTATAGCTTCCGCTCAAAAATCAATTTCAAGAGTTTTTGAATTTCTGCTACAATGACATTCGAAGTATATTTTTTCTCTATTCCTTTCTTATAACTTATTCGAAGAATGTGTTAAACTTTAACTTCCTAATTTTCTTTCTTCACTTATTCTTAAAAAACTTAACTAAAACCTACGAGGATAAGTTTTTTATATTATTTCTATTTTGATAACTTCTTCATAAAGGTAATCTTACATGGTATTTCTATTCTATAAAGTTTCTAAAAATGATATTTTCTTGGGATGTCGCTCCTTAAGAAGTTATCAAATTTCTCGTGTAATATTTTTTACACAAAGGCTATGTAAAAAGTTCTAATATTAATACTCAAAACTTCTGTTAACTTTTCTTTTTACCTCTTAAGTTTATATACAAGATTACAATGAAGGTGCAAAAATTAAATTTCTTGGACCTCTTTCTTTCCCTTATCTTTATTAATCCTAATTTAGATAGGATTTTATTATGATATTTCTTTTTTCATAGCTTCTAAGGAAAGGTAGCTTCTTGGATTTATTCTCTAATTGAATAGATGTGAATCAGATATGAGTTGATTAGCTTTTTCTTCATTCTTTAAAAGTAATTCAAGATGTTTTGTTTTATACCTTGTTAATAATTTTCTGTATATTAAGCTTTACCCTTATTATTTTATTTTTATTATGTAACTTCTAATTTGGTATGGTATTTCTATTCTATAACTTTCTAAAAGTGGTATTTTCTTGGAGTAGTGGTTTTTAAAAGGTTATAAAATTCCTTAACGCTATTTAGATACATTTAATTATTAAGTGATATTTTTATAAAACTTACTTTCTTAACCTAATTGGAAATTTTGTGTTTTTGTTCTGTAGCATCTGAAGGAATGTAAGAGGTAGTTTTTTGAATTAATTCTCTTAGGAGTTTTCTATAGATTTAGGATATCTACTATCCATTACAAGTTATGTTTTTTCTAAAAATTTTTTTACCATTTTTACTTGAAATTTTTGAATATTACTTATGGAAATAATGTGGTGTTTCGACGTTTGGCAATATAATGGGAAAAGATCATGTTGCAAAAATTAATAAAATGACTATATTAATAACTATTATTAGTTTGTTTATGTATCATAAATTCTAAAGAAAGGTAGTTTCTCGAGGTGATAAAACTTTAGAAATCTTCATAAAATCTTGAAACCATTCTAAAAGTGAAATGTATAGAATTGTACAAATAAATGAGCAGAAAGCAACGAACATATATTCAATTAAGACAAGTGATTTTTATGGTATTTCTTTTATATAACTTCCAAAGAAATGTATTTCCTTTGAGTAATTTAACTATAGGGTTTCTGTAAAGTTAGATTACTTAACTAATCTTTACAATTTATTTAGAAAGTATTCTTATAAGGTATATTTCTCCGCTTGTAAGATGATTTGCTAACTTCTAAGATAGAGCGGTTATAGAATTTCTTAGCTACACTTTTGAATAACTTTGAATAGGAAAGTAGTATTTTTTGAATCGTTTTCAGTAAAAAATAATATTTTTGAAAAAACTTTCTTGTAGTCTGAAATAATAATATTATCCCTTAAAAATAAAATTTTTATAGACGTTAGCTGTTCTTTAGGAATAGATAGTTTGTTTTTCTAGATTGATTCTAGTTTAACTTTCAGGAAGGAGCAGTAAAAGGTTTAGAAAGTTGAAAATACAATTTCACAGAGTAAAAAATTCCCAAGCTTATGGTAAGAATAGGTCAGGGTTTTGACATACATAGACTAGTTGAGGGTAGGAAACTCATACTTGGTGGTATCGAAATTCCTTATGATAAGGGGTGTTTGGGTCATTCTGATGGTGATGTTTTGATACATTCGATAGTTGATGCTATACTTGGTGCAATCGGCGAAAGAGATATAGGCCACCACTTTCCAAATAACTCAGACGATATAAAAGACATCGATAGCAAAATAATACTAAAGAAAACCATTAATCTAGCTTACTCGAAAGGTTTCAAAATAATCAACATAGATTCAACAATAATCATCAACAAACCTAAGTTACAACCATACATACCAGACATGAGAAAAACTCTATCAGAAATAATAAAAATCTCTACAAACATGATAACCATAAAAGCAAAAACAACAGAAGGTTTTTTCTATACAGACGAAGGTGTAATGGCATTTAGTTCAGTTTTAGTCAAAAAGAAAAACTTTATCCTATTATTAAAATCTAAAATACTTTGAGATTCCAAAACTTACTCTATAATCAGTAACTTCAAGCCTCTCATAAAATGACAATCTACTTAAACCTGCTATCAAATCCAACGTTAACGAAGGCATTAAGTATATGCTGACCATAGTATCCAAACTTAAATACCCATTTATATCTCTTTCATAAATTAATTTGGTAAATCCAAATTGTTCTGAATAGTACGTTGGAATTATAAAAATATCAAATGTGTTAAAATTAAAGTGAAATATGGGCCTAAGAATAAGTCCAATCTCTCTATTCATACTATCAGTACTTGAATATCTAATTAAATGCCCTCTTATTAAAAGTAAATCCAAACCAATTCCAAAATTCATTCTATCAAATTTTAAAACCTCAGTCCCTCCAAAGACACTTATCTCACGACCTACAAAATTAAGAAAAAATAGATGAACGTTAGTGCTTTTTGTTAGAATTATTGAAGCGAATTCAGAGATCATACCACCAATAAACCATCCATTCCCGAATATCCCTCCATTTTTTGTATTAATATATTTTACAAATATCGATGGAGTAAGCAACACAGTTTCTATTCCTAACATAGGATTTATATACATGTTCACCAAAAAAGACACAAAAAACGTTCCAGGTATATCAACCTTTATCTTTATTTCTTCTATCTTCTTGACGTATTCTACTGCTAACTCTTCACGGTATTTAGGTAAAGTTTTCAAAACACCTTCTTTAAAGTCTTGTGTAACATTATCAATAGTTTCGAAAACCTTTTCTGTATCGTCCTTGTTATATTCAAAAGAGTACTCTTTCGTTAATTTAACTTCTTGGTTTGCAACGTCGACTAACTGTAAAACGAGTGTAAAATCATTTTTATGCTGTTCGCTTATAAAACCAAATATTGAGAAGTTAACTGATGAATTCACACTACTTCTGATAACTTCTTGTTTATCTATCGTAGAATTCGTAATATCTATAGTATAAAACTCTATCGAGAGAAGTGTAAGTAACGATTTCTTAAAGCTATTTGAAAGAATATCTGATGTCTTGCTAAAACCTTTTATATCAAACACTCCTACTTTCCATTTTTTTTGATAAGCCAAAAGGTAAAATTTGGGTATAAATAAGAAAATAATTATCAATAATAAAAACATTATCATCCTTTTCATAAACTACCTCTCTTCTTAAAGCTTATACTTAAAACCAACTCTACTCTCCATTAAGATCTCTTCCATGAATTTCAGATATGGATTCGAAACTATACTTCCACTCCTATTGAAAGAATGAGTTACTATCTTTATAGATAAATCAAGTGAAATATTACCAACAACTTTCATCTCTAAATAAGTGTTTATTCCAATAAACATAGGAGGCCCCCCTTCCTCACCTTTATAACTTTGTAACAATTCCAAATTCACGTTATTACCAGATAACGTATAAGAAAATGAAATAAGAGGGGAAACACCTATTATATCATCCTTTGACAACTTAAACTTAAAAATAGGTAATACATACAAAGTTAGAAAGCTTACTTCAACATTTCGTAGAACATTCCACTTATCATAAAATTCTTGATATAACTTATGTTTTACATTATGGATTACCAAATCAAGACCTACAAACATAAATCCTTTAAACAACCAAAAACCAGGAATTAACTCCATACCAATCGATGAAATGTTACTATCAAGTGAAGAACTCAATATCAGTGATAAAGAAAAATATCTACTATCAAAATGATAACCCAAAAAGATAGAGATAGGTGGTGAATAATCAGAATAATCTAATCGCCTTTCATAAACATTAAAATTAGCATCTGTCAAGATAGTTCTAACATTTAAAGCTTGAAAAGATGTTCCTAACTGTAGGGATAGACTATGCTTAGGACTTTTTACTTCAAGAGGGCTTACGTAGTCTATCTCCTTGATTTCTTTCACTATTTTTTCAGGTACCTCAGGTGGAAAAATCCTAACCACCTCCTCTGCAACTTTATCCATATTGGTATCACTCAAAGCCATATTTGTTACTAAACCTTTCGGTGTAAATACAAATAAGGTAGATTCTTTTATTACCAAAACTCCAGAGAGTTTATTTTCAACAATGAGTGAGATTTCATCAAAACTATCATCCACATTCGCAAAGTAATTAAATAAATTCACCTTACCGCTACCAGATAATTTAGATTCTAACCATAATTGAAACTTACTGTCCTTATCCTTAGATACAACTGTTATAGTCTTATTGTTTAAAGCAAAAGCCCAACCAAAACATAAAACGAATACTATCAAACTAATTAAAAAACTTCTTTTCATAAGAAGTATTATAAATCAAATTAAAAATAATTTCAAGTAAGAAAAGATAATATGAAAAAATTCCAATTTCCTAGGACTTTTTTCTCTAGTTTTCTTTCTACAACTTATTTGGCAATGGTAATTCTGTTTAATAACTTTCTAAGAATAGTAGTCTTTATATTCCAATTCCTAAACCTATTTTTCTAGATCTTTATTTATAATTTATTCAAATAAGAGCTATTATATCATGGTATTTCCGTTTCATAAATTTCAAGGAAAGTCATTTTTTTTTTAAGGAAAGTCATTTTCTTGAAGTGATGATTCTTTTTGGAAGGTTATCTAATATAAGAACACTTTTGAACACTCTTAAACAATAGGTAATATTTTTAAACATCCTCAGTAATAAAAGGGAATGTGTTAATACTCCGAGAGGAGAGTATAAATAAATTTTTAGTATAACTCCTCTCCTTTAACTCTTTTTCTCCTGCCTTCATTACAAACAACTTATTTGGAGAATTGGTATCTCTCTGTAACTTCTAAAGGTGTTTTTTGAGCAACAGTCTTTATTAAAGAGTTATCCAATTTCTTAGGACTTTTTCCTTGCATTTCTTCCTACAGCTCATTTAGGAAACTTCTGTCCTATAACTTTAAAGATTGACTTTTTATCAAAACTATAGGATCTTTTAAGAGATTATCAAATTTTAGATATGCTTTTCAAAAACTTTAAGTAGACAAGGTAATATTTTCGAAATACTCCCATTTAGATAGAGGAGTAATATCTTTGACACCTCCTTTATTATTAACTCTTGACTTCATACTATTGACTTTTAAGGTAAGATTTAATAATTTTAACCTTATTATACAAAATTAAGTAAAAACAAGAAAATACCCTTAGGTTAAAGGTGTAAACATGGAATTTGAAATAAAATATGATTTTTTTAGATACTCTTTTTTCATAATAGCCTGGTTACTAGGATTCATATTTCAAATAAGACTAAAATTTATAAAATTACAAAACACTAATGAAATAAAAAACCGAAAAATTTCCGTAATAATTCCTGTAAGAAATGAAAGTAAGAATATATCTAAAGTTTTATATCATCTTAAAAATCAGAAATACAAACCTTATGAAATAATAGTAGTAGATGATAATTCAGAAGATAATACTGTTCAAATAGCAAAAAATTACGACGTAAAAATAATAAGTTTAAATAGTGATCCACCCGATGGATGGACAGGTAAAAATTGGGCCTTATGGAACGGATATCTAGCGTCGGAAGGAGAATTACTATTATTTTTAGATGCAGATGTAGAACCTAGAGAAGATTTTATAGAAGTACTCCTATCAAACTATGAACATTACAAAGGTTTAATATCATGTTGGCCTTACCAAAGATTTGAAAAATTATATGAACATCTCAATTTCGCTTTTAATCTAATTCCTATTTTTTCAATGTTCATTTTAAGCAAAAGTGAAGGAGCCTTTGGGCCATCAATTTTGATCTCCAGAGAAGATTACGAAAAAGTAGGAGGAAACAGAGAAATAAAAAATAAGATTATAGAAGACATGGCTTTAGCCAAAAAATGCTTAGAAAAAAATATACCTGTCAACAATTTTCTCGGAGGAGAATATATAAAGTTTAGAATGTACCAAAGTTTTAAAGATTTATTTGAAGGATTTACAAAGAATATGGCAAAAGGTGCATTTTCTGTAAATTTTTTCAATTTTCTACTAATATTCCTTTTCATGTATGGAATATATGGTAGTATTTTTTACTTCAAAGAAAACCTGATTAACATTTTTTACATTCTATTTGTTATTCAGTTTTACATTATCTCAAGACGTTTGGGTGATTACAAATTATACGATGCTATCTTATATCCAATCCACTTCTTATTCTTTTCGTTCGTATTCATTTACTCAATCTTTAGATCATTTTTTGTAAAAACTGTTATCTGGAAAGGGAGGAAAATCCGTGTTGATTAATATTATAGTAATAACTTTACAGTTTATATCTGGATCAATAATGTATTCATACATTATAGCTAAATTACTTAATCTAGACATTTCGAAAGTTAGAGATGGTAATCCCGGCTCTTCTAACCTTTGGAGGTTAGCTGGATGGAAATGGGGTATTTTAGCTTTAGCGCTTGATTACCTAAAAGGTATTTTCCCTTTGGCTATTTTCATATCCTTAGGAATTGTAGAAGATCAGTATACAATTGCTACAGCTGCTTTAG
>JBKBIJ010000050.1:0-11643 GCA_046299455.1 Brevinematia bacterium
AATCTAAAAGAGAAAGACCCTAAGAAAATGGAATTTTTGATAAAGTATTATCTTTTAGGTGTAGTTGGTTAATACTCCTACACACTTAGAAGAAAGAGAATGTTTCAAAAATGTTGCTTTGCCACTTAAAAGTGTTCAGAGTATTTTAGGGAATTAGATAACTCTTAAAAAATGCCTTTAGCCCGAAGAAATTAAATTTCTCAAGAAGTTACACGAAAGAAGTACGAATTATCCAAATAAAGCATAAGGAAGAACAAGATAAAAATAAGTCCTAGAAATAGGATTTTTAGGCACAGCCTTGATCCCTTACTCCAAGAAAGACACGTCATTCTTAAGAAGCTATGAAAGTGGAAATATCATAAGATTATATACTTTGGAAGGATAGGGGAAATATAGTAGTTTTCTCTAAGGAATTTATTATTGAATTGAAAGTGCCATTCATTGATAATAGGATTATGTTAAGAAGTGAGGTTCTATTGAATTGGTCAGTTAGGTTGATATCTATAGTATCTTTTTTGTTTTTTCTAGTTTCGTTTCACATGTTTAGGTATGATTTTATTGGTGCAGTTATTGCGGGATCTTCTTTTGTTTTTTCTAGTATGTTTTTATATATTTTATTCTATTCTGATGATGTTTTTAGCCTTAAAAAGAGTAAAGATCTTAGGTTAGGTTTCTCCTATCTTATTCCTTACTTTGTACTAACTTATTACATTATCAGTGGTTATGGGGGAGTGGAAAAATTTCTAATTTTCGCGTTGTCCATAATTGTTTTTTACTTAGTGATTGTTTATTTGCTTTTTTTGATTTATGGTGAAAAACTTAATGGCATTAAGCTGGTTTTTGTGTTTTTGGTTTTGGTTTTATTTGCTGGTATTAAGCTATTTTTGATGTTTTTTTCTCTGTTGGAAGAGTTTTATTTTTTGCTTATTATCGTTTCTCTTTTACTTTTCTTATTATTTATTTTATCTTTAGATTTTGTATCGAATATTTTTAACATAGGTAAATTTATTTTGATGGTTATTTTATTCTTATTAAGTTCTTTATTGTTTCTATCTTTGGTGTTGGGTAGTTTTACTTTGGTATTTTTAATTTTACTATCAGTTTTGGCAGTTTTGGTTTTTTTGTTTAATGAGTTAGGTAATTTTAGGTTGTTGCTTTATTACGTTTTTCTATGGGGTATTGTTATATTCTTTTCTGTTGTTATCCAAAGTGATATTCAAAGTAATATTTTACAGATGAGCGTTTTTTCAATTTTTTCCATGCTTTTACTTACGATATTTTTTTGGTACATAAGTAGGATCTACTTTTCATATTCATCTCTAATTAGAGATATTGATAATTTCGTCAAGAATTTCAGTCTATATACTCCTAGGGAATTTGAGGATTATAAGATTTTTATTACCAGGATTTTTAACATGTTATCTCAGAACATAAAAATTTCTATTGTTCCTCAGAATGTTTTACCTTCTTTTGTTCTCTTCAAGATGCTTGAGAGAAGAAGTATTTCTATAAATGATGTAGTTAATAGTGATAGAGAGACTATTAGTTTTTTTGTTACTAATAATATTGTAAGTATTTATAGAATATCTAATGAGATTTCTGAGGTTGATTATCTTTTAGTTAAGTTACCTAAAGTTATGAAAAGCTTTAGGTTGTATCCTCACGTTGATAAAGTTATAAAGGATTTTTTGCCTATTTTGGATGAGCTTGAGATGACTATATCTGGTTTACTTGCTCTACCTTTTGTCAGAGAAGTTGAGAGTAAGAGAGAGTTTAGAGCAAGGGAAATAGAATCGTTTGAGGGAGTTAGATATTTTTTGATTAAGGATCAGGATGTGTTTTTCTACAAGGATAAAGTTGTTGCTTATAGGTATAACGAAGATGTTGAGAATAGGAGAGGTTTTTATTTTGATGTTGGTATAGGTATAAATAGGTTTATAGCTTTCTTGTTTTTTGTTCCTGATAGACTTTTTTTATCGAATTTTTTTCTTTTAGGTATTAAGGGTATGGTTAAGAGTTATCTTATCGAAGAGATAACACATGAAAAATTAGAAAACCTTGCTAAGGATTTTCTTAAGGAGAAAGATTTACCTCTACAAGTAAGTGTTAGCTCTTTCGAAATATTAGAAGATAGTTTGGTTGTAAATGCTTCAAGTTACGTTAATTTATATGTCTATTTAAACGGTGTTTTGAAGAAAATTCAAGGTAAAGAATATCTTTCAAGAGATTCCGTTATCTTTATTTCTAATAGAGATATTATTGAAGATGTTATCCTTGATGTTAAATTTGATGGTGATAAAGTTGCTTTCATTAAATCCGTATTAGATAAGATCAAAGAAAATGATACTTTCTTTTTAGTTTGCGTTTAAGTTTTTACCTACTGAAACTTTAGTACATGATTTTTTAAGGTAGTTTTTCAGAAAATCTTTATGACTTTTACTTTTCTTAACTTCTTAAAGAAGATAGTTTCTTAAATTGATTTTCTTAGAAGTTTTCTATAAATTAGAAGAGCAGTTCTTTATTGAAACTTTCTGAGTAAAGACAATTTCTTTAAGCGATAGAACCCTTTTAATGGGTTAGAGGTTATTGAACCTCTTGGATGTTTTTATGCCCTTAAACGGTGAAGTATTTTTGATGGGTTATATAATTACCTTTTTTTAAGATTTCAAGGGCATTTTTTGCTGCTGACTGTTCGGCTTCTCTTTTTGATGAGCCTTTACCTTGGGCTATATCTTTATCTTTCACGGATACTTTTACTATAAACTCTTTATTGTGGTTTGGCCCTATTTCTGAGACTACTGAATATTTTGGGTAGGTATCGAAAAGGTATAGTGATATTTTTTGTAGTTGGCCTTTGTAGTCTTCTGTACCGTCTTTTATTCTTTTTTCGATTACTGGTAGGAATATTCTTAGTGTGAAATCTCTTGCTGATTCGAGACCATTTGATAGGAATATTGCTCCAATTAGCGACTCTAGACAATTTGATATTATCGTTTTTTGTCCTCTCTGATCAAACTTGTCTAGAGGTGGAGACGTTAGAATGTATTTTTCTATTTTTATTTCTGTTCCTATTTTGTACATAACTTTTCTACTTACAACGTCTGATTTTATAGCGGATAGCATTCCTTCACTATATAAAGGGTATTTTTTGTAAAGGTATTCACTTATTATCATTGATATTACAGCATCACCCACGAATTCAATTCTCTCGTTAGATCTTACTGATATCGATGGGTTATTTTTGACGTATGATGAGTGTAGTAGACTCTGGTGTAGTAAACCTATATCTCTGAATTTGACATTTATTTCCTTTTCGAATTTTAGTAAATCTAGAATCCTTTCCTTTGGTAGGTTAGGAATTTTCCTAAATATCATGTTTTTCTTTTATTTTTTCTATTTCTTCTTCTAATTTTTTTACTCTTTTTAGTAGTTCTGGTAGCTTTGTTTCTGCTACAAATATTCTTTTTTGTTCAAGTGCTTCTCTTGCAGGTGTACCGAGTAGTACTTTGTTAGGTGGTACTTCTTTATCTTCGACGCCAGCTTTTGCCATTATTATAACGTTGTCTCCTATATTTGCGTGATCTACTATTCCTGCTTGTCCTGCGATTATAACGTTTTTACCTATTTGAGTACTTCCCGCAATACCAGCTTGCGATACAATTATACAATTTTCTCCTATCTTTACGTTGTGTGCTATTTGAACAAGATTATCTATTTTAGTTCCTTTACCTATTATTGTTTCGCCTACAAATGCCCTATCGATACAAGAATTGGCACCAATTTCAACGTTATCCTCAATTATTACCTTACCCAAATGTGGTATCTTGTAATGTTTTCCATTGTGTAGTGTGTACCCAAAACCATCTGATCCTATCACAGCTCCTGCGTGTATTATGACGTTATTGCCTATTATAGTTCCAGGATATATTGTAACATTTGGTTTTATTATAGTGTTATTACCTATTTTTGAATTGTATCCAATGAAAACGTTTGAGTATATTATCACATTTCTTCCTATTTCGACGTTATCTTGTATTACTGAGAATGGCATTATGGTTGCATTATCACCGATTTTGACGTTTTTACCTATAAATGATTTGTCTGATATTCCCTGAAATCCAATATCTTCGTAGGGATTGTATAATTCTGCTATTCTTGCTATTGCGAACCTAGGGTCTTCTACCTTTATAAGTGTTTTACCTCGATATTCAAAGTCATGTGGCACTATTATTGCAGATACATCGGTTTTGAGTGCTTCATCGTATTTTTTTAAATCTATTGCAAATGTTATATCTCCATTCTTACCTTTGTTGTATTCTGAAATTCCATAAATTTTTTCGTTTCCGTATCCCTCTACAGTTCCATTTACAAAGTTAGCTAAATCATTTACAGAGTAAATCATAGGTTTACATCCTTAGTATTTTTTCTTAGCGTCTTCTTGTACTTTTATCCATTTGTTTATATCTTGTGTGACATCGTTTCCCTTGGAATAGAAGATTAAGTTTCCTCTTATATCCAGTATTATTGAGAATCCATTTCTTTCGCCATATGACTTTATGTAATTAAGCAGATCCTTATACACATACTGTTTTAATGATTCTCTGAATTTGTTTAACTTTTCTTCTACGCTTCTTAATTCATTTATGTAGTTTTCGACTTTTGATTCGTATTCTTTGGATAGATTGTATAGTTCTGTGGAGGTTTTGGGATCAATATTTGTTTCTTTTGACAAGTTTATAGTGTTGGATATTTGTGTTATCTTTGTTCTTATATCATTTATTTCTTTTCTCATACTTTCTAACTTTTCTTCTGAGTATTTTTTGTATTCGTTAAACTCTTTTGCTATTTCTTTTCCTTCCAGAAATTTATCGAATACCTCGGTTAGGTCTACAATTCCTATTTTTTCTACTTTGCTGTATCCATATGTTTGATATGTTATCACTATTGCTAATATTGCTAGGAAAACAATAAATATTTTTGTTCTCATCTTTAAGCCTCCACTTTATGATAAATCAAATGCTATATAAATCACAAAAACTATTTTGAATTTGCTTTTTCTTTTATTTTTCTACCGATTTCTGCTATTTCTTTCTGCATTTTTTCTGGTACAAAATCGTAGTATGACAATGTCATTGTGAATCTTCCTGTTCCTTTTGTTATTGAACTTAGAGAAGATGAGTATTTTATCATTTCTGCCATTGGTACATATGCACTTATTATTACTGTACCGTCTTCTTTTCTATCTATGTTATTTATTTTACCTCTCCTACTGCTTAGGTCTTCTGTTATAGATCCCATATAACTTTCCTCGATTATTATTTTTACATCCATTATAGGTTCGAGTATTGAGGGATTACCATTTTCTAATGCTATTTTCATAGCATGCCATCCTGCTATCTGGAAGGATATGTCTGATGAATCGACTTCGTGGTAAGATCCTTCATAGAGTATAACTCTTACATCTGTTACTGGATATTTGCCTAGTATTCCTTCTTCCATAGCACTTAGTACTCCTTTTTCAACTGATGGTATAAACTGCTTTGGTATGTGCCCTCCTCTTATTTGATCTACGAATTCGAATCCCTTTCCTCTTTCAAGTGGTTCTACTTTGATAAAAACTTCTCCATACTGTCCATGTCCGCCCGTTTGTTTTTTATGTTTATAGTGTGCTTCTGTTGGTTTGGTTATTGTTTCTTTGTATGGAATTTTGGGTGTATCTAATGTAAAATCTATTTTGTATCTTTCTTTAAGTATCTCTGTGTATATATTAAACTGATTTTCTCCTTGGCAGTGTACTTCCAGTTCTTT
Organism: Brevinematia bacterium; assembly: GCA_046299455.1. Lineage (GTDB taxonomy): Bacteria > Spirochaetota > Brevinematia > DTOW01 > DTOW01 > SKYB106. Next base: position 5,809 of record JBKBIJ010000050.1, read on the forward strand.
TGAGAAGTCGTTAAACTTTACTATAAATGATGGGTCTTCTTCTGAAAATCTACTAAGGAGTTCTGATAACTTATCTTCATCTCCTCTATTTTTGCCAATAACTGCAGTAAAAAATATTGGTGTTGGGAGAGTTAGGTGCTTTATTCTCATATCTTCTTTTTTCGATGTGAGCGTGTAACCTATTTTTACTCCCTCAAGTTTCGGAACTAAAAATATATCTCCTGCCTTTACTTCTGTTACCTCTTCAAGCGTTTTCCCAAATGCTAAGCAAGGATGAGGTATTTTCACACTTGTTGATGTTTCTGATACGTAAAATTCGTTACCACTTCTTACGCTACCTGTCCATACTTTGAAGTATACAATTCTACCCGTATACGGATCAATTCTTACTTTGAATGGAGTAAGGATTGTATTATTCTCACTTGATATGTCTCTTTTGTCTTCTTTACCATTTGTTATTACTGTTATCTCTTTGTGTATATCTGGTGATGGGAATTCTTCTACTATTATGTCTAGCGTTCTTAGTACACCTACGTTCGTTGAGGATGATACCGCAAATATCGGAATAATTTTACCTTCTGCTATGCATTTTCTTACTCCTTGTATTATCTCATCTTCCGAAATTGTTTTTCCAGAAAGATATTTTTCCATAAATTCGTCATTTATCTCTGATATATCTTCAAAAATTTCTTCTCTATACCTATTTACCAAATCTGTGTATTCAGAAGGAATTTCTATTTCTCTATACTTTTTCCCATCGTCTTCATAGAGAACTAACTTTTTGTGTATTACATCTATTGTTCCAACAAACTTACCCCCATCAAAGTATGGAAACTCTATAGGTACAGCGATTTTACCAATTTTAGTTTTGATTTTTTGTATTATTTCTTCGAAGTTTGAGGAAGCTATGTCCATTTTATTTACCACAATCGATTTTGCAACATGTAGTTCATCTATAGAATGCCATATTCTATCACTTTCAACAGTTATACCTCTATCACCATCTACAACAAGAATAACGTTTTCTACCACCTCAAGTGCCATTTCCATCTCACCAATAAAGTCGATAAATCCAGGTGTGTCTATAAAGTTTATTTTCTTGTTCTTGTATTCTATATATGAATAACTGCTTCTTATAGTCATTTTCCTTTTTATCTCTTCTGGATCAAAGTCAATAACAGAAGTTCCTTTATCTGTGCTTCCTTTTTCTTTAGTTTTGCCTACTAAGAAAAATATAGTGTCTAAAAATGAAGTCTTACCACTTTTATGTTCTCCTATTATTGCTATGTTTATTATATCATTTGTATCATATACCTTCATACGACCACCCGATCCTCGGAACCATTATAAAGAGATTTAATATTGTTTTCAATAAAATTTTATTGTGTTATAACTACGTTATTTAAGACTTTTTACTACAGGTAATTTTCCCTTATGCAAAAACTTGATATTATCATTTTAGCTTTTTGGTAATTAGTACAATTTTTTGAAAAACTTCTTATTACATTTCTAGAAAAAACTTATAAAGAAGTTAATCTCTTGATCGATGACTTTGATTTCTTCTTATGTTTATGCTTATTCTTGTAGTATTTTCTTCTAAAAAGGTTTTTAGGATAAACACTTTCGCAATAATTTCATCATTATTTCCATATATCATAAAAGGATGAGGAAGAATAACTTTGTACTTTTTATTAATGTAACATTTGAAGTTTATTAAGGAATGGTAGTTTTGTATTAAGTTTTTACGTTCATTGAATCGAGCTTTTAAGTGAAGGGAATATTAACCAAAACCCTATTTGGAACTAAAAGGTTACCAAGGATGTGGAAATATTATACTATTATTTTGGATGAGATAATTAGATATTTTTGCTATTATTAGGTATGAATTGTAAGGTGCAAGTAAGTGGATATGATTTTCCGGGGGAATTAGGTGTAATTAAGATAGTAAGGGATTTATGCGTTTGGTGGAATGTTAAGTTTAACTTTTGTAGTTTTAGAAGAATTTAGATTGATTTGTTTGGAGAAATGGTTATTATCTTAAGATAGATATTTTTTACTTTAATGTGTTAGAATAAAGTATTATGGGGAGAAAAAGTAAAGATAATTTGACAAGGGGACTTAAGAAGTATCTTAAAGTTATTTTTGATATAGAATCGGAGAAAGGGGTTGTTAGGGTAAAAGATATAGCTGATAGATTAGGTATTTCTATGTCATCAGTTTCGACTTCGCTTAAAAAATTGTCTAATATGGGGTATGTAGATTACGAAAAGCACTTTTTTGTTAAGTTTACCTTTAAAGGTAAAACTCTAGCGGATAAGTTTCATTACAATTTTACCATATTATCTAGGTTTTTCATTGAAGTTTTGAAGATAGATGAAGCAACCGCTAGAAAGCAGTCTGATGATATTTGTGTTGATGTTTTTGATATAGTTGTACAAAGAATTGAAACGTATTTGAAAAACTCTTTATGGTAGATTTAAAGGATTTTGTTGATAAAAAACTTAGAGTAATTGAATTTTATAAAGGTGGTGAATTTGGTAAGGTTATATCATTTATTGAAGATAATTTTGATCTAGATCAACTTGATGTTTTAATAAAAAAAGTATATGCTTTTTCTCTTATTAGAGTTTCTAATGTTGATAGAGCTAAACGTGTACTAGAAGATTTTTTAGCGGATTATCCAGAGGACTATGAGGTTTTAAATGCTTTGTCTTATATCAGTATTCTTAGAGGTGATAAAGTTGCTGCTCTTAATTATCTGTTGGATGCTGAGTATTATGCACCACCTGAGGTCAAAGGAAGGATAAAGAAAAATTTGTCGTTATTTTCTGAGATTCAGGATATTTATGCTTTGAAGTCTATAGTTAAACCTAGGGATTTTCTCGTCCTCGATTTGCCAAGTGTTCCTGAAGTGAAAAATTCTCCTCATTTTAAGTTTCCAAGATTCAAGAGTGTTTTAATAGTTTTGGGGTTAATATTTCTAGTTTTTGTAGTGTATTTGGGTATTTCAATTCTTCTTGGAGTATTTTCTAAGAAAAACGTTGTATCTAGTAATATAGCTAGAGTGGATATAGATGCTTCTGTAAAGTTAATTGAGCCTAACCCTGCCTTAACGAATGAAGTTGTACTTACTGATGGTGAAGTTTCTTCACTTTTCAATGAACTTAGGGTTTTATTGTCTAAAAACCGGGCTTCTAATAGAGCAAGGTTTATTGCTAATTATCTCTTAAATTCTAATGCTTCTACTCAAGTTAAGAGTAGGGTTGAGGTACTTAAGACGTTTATGGAAGAACCTGAAATTAATCTCGATTGGCAACCTCTTTATGAGGAAATAAATTCGAAACCTATACTTTATGATAACGTTTATATTGTTTTGAGGGGTAAAATAGTTAATGTTTCGAAAGTTGATGGAGTTGCTAATTTTACGTTTATAATTTATGGTAAAGATGAATCTGTTGTTAAAGGTTTTATTAAGGCGAGAATGAAGAACTTTTTTGATGGATATATTGGCCAGAGTATTACTGTGCTTGGTAGGATTTCGGTTTCGAAAGATTTAGTTCTTGATATTGTTAAAGTTATGATGTAAATTTGTCTTTGGAGGTAATATGGCATTGAGGCTTTATAACACCATGACAGGTGAGGTTGAAGAGTTTGTACCTTTGGAGGATAATAAAGTCAAGATGTACTTTTGTGGACCTACGGTTTATGATTACCCCCATATAGGTAATTTAAGAACGTTTGTTGTTTCTGATATTCTTAGAAGGTACTTAGAATTTAGAGGGTATGATGTCATTTTTGTTATGAATATTACCGATGTTGATGATAAAACGATAAGGGGTGCTAGGATTGAGGGTGTTTCTCTAAAAGAGTATACAGAAAAATATACTAAGGCGTTTTTTGAGGATATTTCAACTATTCGTATAAAACCCGCTACTTATTACCCTCGTGCTACTGAAACTATAGAAGATATAGTTAAGTTTATAAAGGTACTTATTGATAAGAATTATGCTTACATGGCTGAAGATGGAGTGTATTTTGATGTATCGTCATTCAAAGAGTATGGAAAACTTTCGAAACTAGATAGAAGAGAGATAAAAGTTGGAGCTAGTGGTAGAATTAAGGTGGATGAATACACTAAAGATGACATTGTTGATTTTGCTTTGTGGAAAGCTTGGAAAGAGGAAGATGGTGATGTTTATTGGGATACCGAAATAGGTAAAGGTAGACCAGGATGGCATATAGAGTGCTCCGTTATGAGCACAAAGTACCTTGGTGATAGTTTTGATATACATGGTGGTGGAGTTGATTTGATTTTCCCACACCACGAAAATGAAATAGCTCAAAGCGAGGCAAAAACAGGTAAAGAGTTCGTAAGGTATTGGTTCCATGTTGAACACCTTATGGTCAACGGTAGAAAAATGTCAAAATCTGAAGGAAATTTCTTTACTCTTAGAGATTTGCTTAAGAAAGGATATGATCCAAAAGCTATAAGATTAGTTCTAATTTCTACTCACTATAGAAAACCATTGGATTTCACAGAAGAAAAGATAATTCAAGCACAGAACACAATAAAAGACTTTGAAATATTCATAGCTAAGATGAAAAAGGTTAGTAAGAGTAATGTTAATATTGAAGTTAGTTATGATATTTTGTCTTCTTTGGATAACTTTAGAAATAAGTTTATGGAAAGTATGGATGATAACCTGAATGTTCCTGAAGCTCTAGGTGTTCTTTTTTCATTAGTATCGATGTATGAAAATAGAGATATTTCAAAAGTTTCTTCAAAAGAGGCGGTTAAGATACTTGACTTTGTAGGCGAAGTTAAGGAGATAATGGATTTCTTTGATATGGATGTTGATGAAATTCCCCTTGAAATAAAAGAATTAGTTGAAAGTAGAAACTACCTTAGATCTATTAAAGAATTTGATAAAGCTGATAGAATTAGAGATGAAATACTTTCGAAAGGTTATTTCGTTGTTGATACAAAAATCGGTACTATAGCGGTTAGGTCTAGTTCTAAAACTTCTTTGTAATAGAAAATAGATACATATTTACATCGTAGTAAAAACTTATTTCGTCAAGTATTATTTCCTTAATACCTATTGATACTAAGTAATATCCTAAAGGTAATCCCCAGCTAGGGATTTTGTTTGGCAAGAACAGTATTGGCATCCCTCCAAACCATCCTATATTTAGAAATATTTCTTTTATGATTTTTGTTTCTAATTTTAATTCAGATGAGAAATAAGGTGTAAATATCCCATAGTATTTGAATGGAATCTCGTTTGTTATCTTTGTTTTAACAAAGTATGATGAATTTTCAAAACCTACGTTTATTCTTATTGATGGTTTTATGATCCATTCAAACTTCCATAAGTTTATACTTCCGTAGATCGTAAACTTGAAAAAAGAAATTCTCTCATCTGGAAACGAAAAAATGAGTTGGGCATTCCCAGAGATTATCTCGGATAATTTTATTGAATCCGAAATTTCAATTATTGTTATATTTTCGTTAAAAAAAGGATTGTTTTCCTCTAGTAGTTCACCAATACCTATTGAAAAGTAATCACCAAACATTGGACTATAAGAATATATAGCTCCAGTTACTAATATTGTTAATGTTACAAAGTAAATTAACTTTACCATCTGTGTTTATTATCTAGTTTGTTATCCAAAGCTTTCAAATATTTAATAAAAGTGTTTCAAAAATATTACTTTTCTACTTGGATGCCCGAAAATACCAATTTATAACCTGAAAGTTTTAAATAACATAGCTAAGAGATTGTATAGCACTTAAAAACAAAATTCGTTTCAAAAATCTCGTTTGTACTTATA
>JBKBIJ010000051.1:0-11549 GCA_046299455.1 Brevinematia bacterium
GGATACGATAAGGTTTTGAGGTTTTACAAAGAGAATTCGTATTATTTACCTAACTTCTTCTACTATTCTTTTGCTAGAACTTTTGATAAAGATTTATTCTCAGAGTGGGTAAAATTTGAGAGGTATATTAGTAATGAGGTTTATTCAAGGAAATTTACGAATGAATTTTCTAGAGTTACTTATGATGGTTGTCAAAAATGGAATCTAAAAATTTATAGAAGCTTTCTTGTATATTCCCAAAGTCAGAAAAAAGGTGAATTACCATCTGTAAAGTATTTTTCTATTGCTAGTAAGAAAACTGATTTTTTGATCTATGGTAGATATGTTAGGGGATTTGACATTAAGGATGATTTGATTGCGTTTATTGAGGTAATCTCTTCTAAATACTTTACTAGAAGTATCCTTAAAGTTGCTAGATTAGTTGATGAAGGGGTTAAATTAGTTTTGAAAGATGAAAGGGAAATTCCAGGGGTAGATGGAGTTTACAAAGTATCTATAGTTGATACTAATACTATTCTGGTCTTGAGCGAAAACGATTTGTCTTACAAGGTTTCTAAGGTTAGTTTGTTAGATTCTTCTGTTGAGAACATCTTTGAGTCGGATTTTTTATGTAGGGATATTGATTCCGATGGCGTGTATGTTGCTATTGTTTGTAGTGAAAGTGGAAGAGATGTATTGAAGGTTTTCCTCAGAGATTCTCTAGAACTCATTAGAGAGGTGAGAAATTTTGAATTTATTTTAGATTTATACTTGTTTGATGGTAAGATTACTTTTTCTGGTATGGATGATAATAAAATGGATGTTTTTCAGTATGATATTCTTCAGGATAAGGTTAGTAAAGTTGTTTCCGGGTTATTTAGTATTTTAAACCCTGTTGTTTATGGAGACAAGATTTATGGCATTTCGTTTTCCGAAGATGGGTTTGATATTTTCTTTACTAAGTTTATTTACCAAGATTTTACTGGTGTTAGGAATGATATAGTTTGGGTTGAAAAAAATCTTAGAAATGTTGTGAGTTCTAGATCAAATGTTGATATTAGTCATATAAAAAGGAAGAGTTATAGCTACTTTAACGATATAACTCCGTTTTCTATTTTGATGAGTTTTTTCCCTGATTTAGTTTTTAGTCCGGATTTTTCAATCAAGAAATTAGGAGTTTTATTTAGCTTTTATGACGAACCATTGGAGTTTAGAAATTTTTTTATTGATTTGTTGTGGAATTTTGATTCGAGAACGATTGATTACAGTCTCTACTTTTATGAATCCGGAGTACCTTATCTGATTTTGAAGTTTGGAATTTTCAGGGATCATGTTGATACGAATTCTTATGTAACCAGAAGGTTAAATTCTAGAGGATACGATTATGAGTTTTTCACTTTTGATTATCTGAGTTTAGGTATTAGTGGTGATTTTGGAAATACTTATATAAGATTTTATCCATTTAGTATTTTTTCTGTTTATTCTTTTGCTGGTAAAGATTCTCTTGATAATCCTTTACCGGGATATAGGTTTTACAGTTCTTATGATAGTATTTTTTCTTCCTATGTTACGTTTGGTTATACTTTGAGTACTTTAAGGAGTAGCTTGGGGGCTGTTGCACCAGAGGAAGGGATAGTTTACAATTTGAGCTTTAAAATTGCTAGTAAGGGTATAGGTTCAATTGAGGATGTTTTAATTGTCAATAAATTTTTCAGTTATTCCTTTAGGCTTTTTGCTAATAATGTAATTAGCTCTAGCTATGGTTTAAGGTTGAATTTTTCGAGAGATTTGAGTAATGCTTTTTCGTACAGTAGATATCGATATACGGAAGTTTTTCCAAAGGAAGAAGGTAATATCTATGAATTTGATCTTGTGAGTTATGGCGACTACCCTGACAACGGTGACGGGTATTTGACGTTAATGCTTAAGGCTTACTTGAAATTTTTTGAGGTAAATGAGGGTATATGGCCTTTTTATATTACTTCTGTTTGGTCTGAGTTTGGGGTGAGATCTGGAATTTTGTTTAATTTTACTGATATCGTTAGTAGAAGGTTAGTTTTTGAGTTTTTTGGAGGACTTTTCTTATATCTTAACTTGACAGGTAGTATGGACAATAAGGTTGGTATTGAAGTTGTTTATAATCCTGAAGGTGATTTTTTTGTTTGGAATTTTGGTCTAAGTTTTGATTTTGGTTTTGATCTACCTTTTTAGTACATTGTTTTTTCATGGTTTAATGTTTTCCATTATTATTGATAGATCTTTGTCTCCTCTACCTGAAAGGTTTACAATTATTATATCATTTTTATCTATTTTACTAGCTTCTTTTATTGCGTAGTATAGAGCATGTGCTGGTTCGAGTGCTGGTATTATCCCTTCTTTTTGTGATAGTATTTTTACAGCTTCTAGAGCCTCTTCATCTCTTACGAATGTATATTTAGCTCTGCCTATTGATTTTAAGTAAGAGTGTTCTGGTCCTACACCAGGATAGTCGAGTCCAGCTGATATAGAATGGGTTTCAGATACTTGTCCATTATTATCATAAAGCAAGTATGATTTTGCACCGTGTAGAATACCGATCTTTCCAAATGAAAGTGTAGCTGCGTGTTCTCCTAGTTTATCGCCTTTTCCCCCACCTTCAACACCAATGAGTTCTACTTCCTTGTACTTTAGAAAAGGGTAAAATATTCCCATAGCATTGCTTCCACCACCCACACACGCTATTATCTTGTTTGGTAATTTTTTTTCAATTTTTAGAATTTGTTTTATTGTTTCTTTGCCAATCACAGATTGGAAATCTCTTACCATTGTTGGATATGGATGAGGTCCGACTACTGATCCTATTACATACAAAGTATTTTTTACATTTTCAATCCAATCTCTCATTGCTTCATTTATTGCATCCTTGAGTGTTTTGCTACCTTTATCAACAGGTACTACTTCTGCGCCTAGTAGCTTCATCCTAAATACATTTGGTTTTTGTCTTTCAACGTCCAGTTTCCCCATATATACAGTACATTCCATACCGAGAAGAGCGCATGCGGTTGCAGTTGCTACGCCATGCTGGCCTGCACCTGTTTCTGCAATTATCCTTTTTTTACCCATCTTCTTTGCTAGTAGTACTTGTCCTAAAGCATTATTTATCTTGTGTGCTCCAGTATGCAATAGATCTTCTCTCTTTAGATATATTTTAGCACCACCTATATACTCTGTTAGGTTTTTTGCAAAGTATAACGGTGTTGGTCTACCTGCATAATTCTCTAGTAATCTGTTAAGTTCCTTCCGGAATTCCTTTGTTTTACCAATTGAATAATAAGCTTCTTCTAATTCCTTGACTACAGGGTAAAGTACTTCAGGTATATATCTACCACCAAATTCTCCAAACCATTCTTTCTTCATATTCTCAAAATTTTAAAAGTTTGTCTAAAGTGGTATCAATTCTCTAGAGAGAGTATGTCAAATTATACTTATACAGGTACTTTGGAAAACATTGAACGTTTTAATGATATATTTGAAAATTTCGAAAATCTTTAAATAAAAAAGTTATATTTTTGAACAATCCTTACCATCTCTCTTTCAAACTCATTAAGATAAGTACTCTTAATGTTACTTTTTGTTAATATAATTTCTAAAGAGTAACTTTTGATCGATTCCTCTTAGAGTTTTCCATAAATTTAGGACACTTATTCTACTTTTTTCTAAAGCCGAAACTAAAAATTCTGTATTTACACCTTTGGTATAGGTTAAAGTATCTTAAGTAGTATGTTTTAAGTTCAGTATGTAACTTTTTGGTTATATAAGTATTCATTTCTTTGTAAAATCCAACTTCTAGTAAGGTTAGTATTGATAGTTGTTTTATATCTTGTGATAGTTTTATAGTAATAGGTATATTATCTTCTCTTTAGAATGTTCTGGAAGATCATCAGTAACGATTTATCATTACGCTTTAGAATTTACTTTTTTAATTGTTTATTTGGAATTAGATATCTGAAATTCTAAGGAGATAAATCTGTAATTTGTTAAAGTAAAACCATCGAGAGATAAAATCTAGTTTATGGTTTATTCTACCTTTAAGTATTTGATCTTTGAGAAAACATCTTTTTTTACTTCTAGTCCTGGGTCGTTTTCGGTCCATCTTCTTCCGGTTAGTATCAGGTGCATTACATTTCCGAACATATCTAGTATTGGAAATATTGTTATTTCAAATAGATCGTCTTTTAGCCTTCCACCTAATTCGTATAATTCTTTTATATCTCCTTTTATTGAAACTGCTTTACCTTTTGATATGAATTTGTCCCATACTTTGTCTGTAAAGTATATTGCAAAATCTGATGTCTCAAAACCTTCTGATATGGTTTGTATGAATCCATCTTCAGTTCTATTCATTAACATTACTTTGTTTATTTTCATTCTGTCTTTGACAAATTCAAAAATTTCTCTTACTGTTGCCACGCTCCTTTCTGCCAATATTCCAGAAATTGGAACTATTTCTGATTCTATTTCTTCGTATTTGTGTTTTTCTTCTTGAAGGTACATTTTTTCTTTCTGATCTATTTCTGAGTTTATGTTTTGGTTATAATTTACAAAGTATTGATTTTCATTTTCGATATTATATAGTATTTCATCTTTTATTTCTTCGATTTCTTTTATTTTTCTACTGCTTAATAAATCTATTAGGAACCATAATGTGATCATTAATGAGAAGATCACTAAGAGAAGTATCACGATTATATTTAGCGAATCGATGCCTTGTATAGATTTGTAAAGTAGTAATGTTAGGTTGTAATTGTTAATTTTTTCTGAGACTAAAGCTTTTTTTACGAAAATGGAACTTTCTATGTTGATTTTGTTTATTTTGTCTGGGAAATTGATGAGTATGAGATCTTGGATGAATTTTATGTTCTTTGAGTCTATATTGTATTGTTTAAACAAATCCTTATACCAACCTATTATTAGGTATCCTTTAAGTATTCCTCTTTGGTCATAGAATTCTGATATTGAATAAAGTACATCGAAACTTCCAAAGAAAGTTATTTTACCTGGTTTTATGAATTTTTTAGCTATCGAGAATTCTTTGAAATCGTTTTCGAAATATTCAGAGGACACAAAAAAACTTCCATCATGTTTAAGCAGAACGATTTTGTACATGTTGTTTACACTACTTCTTAGCCTTGATAGATAACCTATGTACTCTCTTTTATTTCCACCAATTTCCATTTGAAAAAATATAAGTTTTATGTTGGGATCATTCATTATAGCTTCTGTTATTGATTTGGATTTCGATAATGCTTTTTCTATGTTTTTACTCATCTCGTGTGAGAGTATTTTTATTTTTGATTTCAGACGTTTTTCAAAAATTCCCGTATTTGTAAGTGCCATGTATATAATTAGTAAGGAAAAAATGTAAGAAAATAACAAAAACAGTATCTTAAAAATACTTTTTTTCATTTTTACCTCTAAGTTTTATTATACACCTTTTGTTCTAATTTTTTCTACATATTTTATGAAACCAGATCTACTGTACTTTAATGAGAAGTGAGGATGTATTAAAATTAAGTTTTTCAAATTTTTTTTCTCCAAAGTCTTTCTCCTAATTTTTCCCTTAAAACTCATTTAGTTAAGTGTTATTAATTTGGTATTTTCTGTTCTATAAGTTTATTTTCTAAGGATTTATCTAATCTCTTAAATTAGATCTTGGATACATTTAAATGAAAAAATATTATTTTCGAAACACCATCAAGGAGAAGTAATTTCTTTAATTAATTGATCTTTTTAAGAGTATACTAAATTTCCCAGATATGTTTTACACTTCTTTAAGTAGATAAGGTAATATTTTTGATACGCTAATTAAGAAGGTAATTTATCTAGAATATTCACTACTAAAAGTTGAAAAGGTTATTTGTATTGATAATCAGAGAATTTTGTCTTTATATTTAATGTTATGTTAGATATGTTTAGGGAGTATAGAGATAAACTTGTATTAGAGATAGATATTTTCTTTAGGAGTTTAAGAGACAGTTTTATTATCAATGATTCATTGTTCTACGATAGTTTGGATAGGTTATATGATTTTTTGTGTTCAGGTAAGATGCTTAGAGGATCCATGGTTCTTTTTTCTGAGAGTATGTTTTCTGGTAAATATTCCGATGATGCAGTTAAGTGTGCAGTAAGTTTAGAGATTTTACAATCAGGGTTACTAATACATGATGATATAATGGATAGGGATACAAAAAGGAGAGGGAAAGATTCTCTGTTTTTCCAATATAAAAAAATGATGGATAAGATAGGGTTAAGCGATAGTTATCATGTTGGTGAATCTATGGGTATATGTTTAGGAGACTTTGCTTTTTCATTGTCTTTTTTAATTCTTGGTGAGATACAAAAAAAGGAGGTTTTGGATAAAATAATTTTGAAGTTTGGACAAGAGAGTGCTATAATCGGTATTGGACAGATGAAAGATGTTTTTATGTCATCAAAAAGAGAAGTACCTTCTGAAGATGACATTATTCTAACATATAAATATAAAACTGCTAGGTATTCATTTTCCTTACCACTTTCTTTAGGTGCAATTATTGCCGGAATTGGTGAAAAAGATCTTCTTTTGCTTGAAGAGATAGGTGAATATATAGGAATAATGTTTCAGATCCAGGATGATAAGTTAGGACTGATAGGTGATCCAAGTGTTACAGGTAAACCTATAGGATCTGATATAAAAGAAAATAAGAAAACGATATACTATCTATATCTTATGAATTCTGTAAATGATTCCGAAAAGGCTATTCTTAACGAATTTTTTGGTAATGAAAATATAACTTATAAGGAAGTTGAATTTGTCATTTCTCTTTGTAATAAGTATGGAGTTTTTGAGAAAGTCGATAAAAAACTAGAACATTATAGCTACATTGCAAAGGATAAGATATCGTATCTTCCGGTTTCCGATACATACAAAAGGTATTTATTTGATATTATTGAATACAACTTAAGGAGAAATAAGTAATGATAAAAAGATTAGTTTTGATGGTCTTAGTTACCATCTCCTTTTGTTGCTATGGTATTCAGTTTGAAATATTACAAAGTAGTTCTAAGAATATAGCTATAGGTGGTAGTGGCATAAGTATTTTTAAAGATCCTTCATTTACTTTTGTCAATCCAGCTAACGTTGTCTTGGATAAGAATAGTATTTCTTTATATTACGAAGCTGTTTCATCGGTAGTTTTGGGAAACATTTTTGATTTGTACAACAAAAGGTTAATTTTTGATCCAGTTAATTTTGGAATTAGTTTTAAAATTGATGATTACACAAGGGTATCATTTGCTTTTTCTCCTTATGTCTATGATATTGATGTTCCACAAATTTCTTACAAAGTTTTGCTTCTAGGAATTTCAAAAAGACTTCTTCCAAGTGTCTCTGTTGGTGGATCTTTAGGTCCTGTTATAGGGGTAAGTGACGAACTTTGGTCGTTTTCTTTTATTGCCATAGGTGGTGTTACTTTTAGCTTTGATGATATTTTTAGTTTCTCATTTGTTTTTAAATCACCATTTTCTGTCAAAGTTATAAATCCTTATTACGGCAATATTATCCAAACGTTTCCGCCTGTTATATCGACTGGAGGTTCTTATTTTGCGTTAGATAGCTTGGTTTTTTCTGTTTCTTTCGATATTGTTTTACTGAACAATTTATCTGCTCGTTTTGGTAGTAGAGAGTTATTTGTCTCAAGGTATGATTTTATTGATTATCTCTTACCTAAGTTTGGTATTATATACTATGATAGGATTTCTGGATATAGAATGATGCTAGGCTTTTATAAATCTCAGATTGAAAGTTTGTCTTTTTCTATTCCTCAATACCATCTTACATTTGGTGTAACCTTTTTCATTAGAATACCTAGCTTTGAAGATTTCGAATTGAATTTATCTGTTGATGATTGTTCTCTGATGAACTTTCTTAGTGTTGCTCCTTTGAACTTCAGGAGGATTTCAATAAACTTAAGCAGTGAGTTAAGATTTTGATTTACTACATTTTTTCTGGTGCGGAAACTCCAATAATCCACAACCCCTTCTTTATCACATTCTTTACAGATTTGATTAGTATTTTCCTACCACTTAGTATCTTGTTATTGTCTATTACCCTATATTCTGAGTAGAATTTATGGAAAAGTGTTGCTAAGTTGAGAAGGTATGTTGTCATTCTTTGAGGGTCTAGAGATAAAGTTATATCAATTATTTCGTCTGGGAACCTAGCAATAAGTATTGAAATATCTCTAGATATCTCGCTATCTATTATTGGTGAATATACTTCTTCAAGCATTTCAGAGTTTCTCAGAATTCCTGCTATTCTAGCATGAGCATATTGAAGGTAATATACCGGATTTTCTTCACTTTGTTTTTTTGCCAGTTCAAGGTCAAAGTTTATGTGAGTATCTACTTTTTTTGAAACCATAAAGTACCTCAAAGCATCAGATCCAACTTCATCAAGTACTTCTTTTAGGGTTATTGTATCACCAGTTCTTTTTGACATTCTCACAGGTTCACCGTTTCTAAAAAGCGATACCAATTGCCCAAGTATGATTTCTATTTTTACGTTTTCGTTTAGAGCAGTAACAGAAGAGGTTAATCTTTTTACGTACCCGTGGTGATCTGATCCCCATATGTTTATTAATCTGTTGAATCCTCTATTGATTTTGTTTAGGTGGTATGCTATGTCTACTCCGAAGTATGTGTATTCTCCATCTGATTTTCTTACTACCCTATCTTTATCATCTCCAAATTTGGTACTTCTAAACCATAATGCACCATCTTTTTCGTAAACTAAATCTTTTTCTATTAATAACTTAATTGTACTTTCTACTTCTCCTCTATTGTGTAGTTCCTTTTCAGAGAACCAGCTATCAAAATGAACACCAAATCTTTCCAAGTCTTCTTTATGCCAATCTAGTATTGTTTTAACTGGATCTTTGTTAGTTTTTGCTAATTCTTCTATGTAATATCCATGATATCCATTTTCTGGTATTGGTTTTCCGTTTTTGACTGCTTCAACTGATTCAAGTAGTAGTTTTATTTGATTGCCAGCATCATTTATGTAGAATTCAGTTTCTATATTATATCCTGCTGTTTTAAAAGCTCTGTACAAGGAATCACCTATGGCTGCCCATCTTGCATGTCCTATATGTAGTGGTCCTGTAGGATTTGCACTAACGTATTCTAGGAGTATTCTTTCTTTTCCTTCACCAAAATCGGAGTTACCGTATTCTTCGTTCTCTGAAACGTTTATTACTAAGTCATTCAAGAAACTGTCTGATAATTTAAAATTTAAAAATCCACCATTTGCTACTAATACCTCGGAAAAAATATCTTTAACTTTGTTTGATATAATTTCTTTTATAGTCTCTGCTATTTTTGGTAAGTGTGGATTTTCACCTTTTCTCTTTAAATCTTTCATTATTTTGAAAGCTATCGTTGTTGAATAATCTCCAAACTTCTTGTTCTCTGGATATTCTATTTCCACATCTTCAAGACTATATATATTCCCATATACCTTATTTACAGATTCAAAAACTTTTTCTCTCAAAAATTCCCTAAGAATCACAGCCAAAATTATAATATATCTATTGTTTTCCTTTCATTTTGCCGTGAGATTGTGCCAAAAATCCGAAAGGGAAAATATCAATAGCAGAAAACTAGACTTGACAAGGTGCTCTTATTATGTTTCTTCTATCTCATGACTTCTAAAGAATACCATCTCCTCGGATCTACAAGCCTTCTACATCTAAAGACAAGACATTGTCATTGTGTGTTTCTTTTACATAACTCCTAGAAAAAGTAGTTTTTTTGGGTAATAAACCTTTTTTAGAGTTATCCAGTCTCTTAGGAGTATTTTTAACACCTTCTCACTATTTCTCTTTGCAACTTATTCAGAGATTATGTTTTAAAAATCTAATCCTCAAGTCTCTTTCTATCTTATTCTCTCTTGAAACCTATTTAGGCAAGTTATGTCATAATATTCCCTTTTCAATGAATTTCTTAGGTTTGTAGTATCCAATTTTTAGGTAATATTTTTGAACATATTAGGTATGGTACTTTCCTTGAACGAAAAAGTTTTTTTAAGGAATTGTTCAATTCCCTAGCAATATTTTTAAACACCTTAAGTGGAAAAGCAACATTTTTGAAACATTTTCATATTGTCAGTGAATTTTCAAATTGTCTTTCAGAAAAAGGTACAGAGAAGCATGTTACCAAAGGAAAGTAGGAAGGTTTATTAATTTACTTTATAAAATTGTTTCAGGTAAAAAATATCTTTTTTAGTTTGATTTAAGAAGAGAAGTTCAAATCCAAATTCCTAAATATAGGCTTTAAGAATACACAAACTGAAACAAGAAAATTACGAAGAGAATTTTTTATATTTCATAAAAAATTAGATTACTAAATCTAAATAAATTTTAGTATACTTTTCTTGAGACGTTTGGCTTAAATTATTAATACTTAAAGTAAGGGAAGTGAAACCTATGAAGATATTTTTGAACAATGATCTTTACTATAACTCATATCTTGTAACGGATACTGATGATGAAACAATTCTTCAGATTTATAACTCCATTTTTAGTAGCCAGGATCAAATTAAAGCTATTTATTCTCTTATCAAAAAAACAAAAGATCCAAAGTTCTTCCAAAAACTTATCTTTCTACTTACTGGAATAAACTTTGAAGAAGAGTTAGCCAAAACACTGTGGGAAGAGATAGAAAAGTATTACAAAGAGATTATCCATATTCTTGGTAGACATATTCATATAAGTGCTGTTGTAGTTGATTATATGTTTAGAGTAAAAAACCATTTAAAAAACCCTTCTGTTGTTGACCTCATTCTTACCGAGAGAGTAAAAGATCTAGCTTTACAAGATTTCCTTACAGGTCTTTACAAAGGTATATTACTTGAAGATTTTGTTACAAAAGAAATAAATAGATCTAAAAGGCACAATCATAGTTTTTCCATTGTAATGTTTCAAGTTAACAGATTAGAAAGCCTCTCTATTTCTGGTAATATTTCTGTAGTTACAAAGATTTTAGTTGACATAGGTAACCTTATAAGAGACCTAAAGAGAAGCGAAGATATGGGATTTAGGCTCAGCACTGGCAAATTTGCTATAATTTTACCTAATACCGATAAGAGAGGTGCAATACTATTTGCTAAGAGATTAATCACAGAAATAGAAAACGTTGTCCTTGCTGCCTCAAGACTAATTTTTGGCATTTCAATTAGTTTAGGTATTCAATCATTTCCAGAGGATGGTGATAACACAAAAACACTTATTTCTAACGTTGAAAAAACATGCTACAAATCAAGCATTATGGGTCCTAATAAAATAGTTTACGAATTATAAATAGTTTACAAATTATAGTGCTTACATATTTTTCAGTGCTTTTTGAACAAAATCTATCTTTTCATAATTCGGATACTTATCTTTTATTCTACTGTAATATATCATTGCTTCTTCCTTCTTATCTGATTTCTCTAGTGATATTGCTAATTCAAATAGTATATCTGGTGTTTCTTTTATAGCAATTGCTTCCTTGTAAAA
>JBKBIJ010000052.1:0-11468 GCA_046299455.1 Brevinematia bacterium
ATGTAGGGCATGATGAGAATATAAGCATCGATGAGGCCAGGAATGTTGTTGGTGATATCGTTTTCGATATAGAGAGAAAAAGTATAGAAATATTTAACTTTGCTTCAGATTACCTCTATAAACGTGGTATTATACTTTGTGATACGAAATTTGAATTCGGTTTTTATAAAGATGAAAAATTAATTCTTATCGATGAAGTTTTTACTCCAGATTCATCGAGGTTTTGGGTTGCTGAGTTGTATGAAGAGGGTAAACCCCAAGAAAGTTATGACAAACAATTCATAAGAGATTATCTAAAAACTTTAGTTTGGAATAAAACGTATCCTGCTCCGACTCTGCCTGATGAAATAGTCAAAGAAACCGTAGATAGATATATTACGATTTTCGAAAAAATAGTAGGATAAATATAACAAATTTGAGTTTTACGTAAAATCTCTACTCTCGTAGTTTCCTTGATAGCTTAATTAGTTTATAATTTTAGGTATTTCTATTTTTACTTTAGATATTCCTCTTTCTTTTGATACGACTATTTTGGGGTAATTTGTGTTTTCTGATATTTCTTGTTTATGTGTTATTATATATATTGTTAAGTCTCTTTCTTTTGCAAAGCTCTCAAGGAATAAAAACAATCTAGAGTTAAAATTTTCATCAAGAGTATCGAATCCCTCGTCGATGAATATTGATTTTATTTTTAAGTTTTGCACGATATCGTTTGCAATTGCAAATGCTAGTGCAATTGAAAATAAAAAACTTTCTCCACCGCTTAAACTGTTTATGCTTTTTGTTGTACCATCAGGGTATTCTATAGCAAAATTCAAATTATCAGTTTCAAAGTTTATGGAAAGTTTCTTGTCTTGTATGCCTAGCATCGATAGGTATTCGTTAACGTTGGTTATAATTTCTAACATCTTTACTTTGATAACAAAGTTTATTATACCCTTGGTATCAAAGTTATTGCTTAATCTTTTTAGTATATCAAACTCTCTATTTAGTTTTTTTAATTCTTCATCAACATTGACTAGTTTATTTTCTAATTCTTTTACGTTTCGTATCTTTTCCAAAATTATTCCTTCTAACTGATCTAGTCTGGATATTTTTATTTCTGTTTGATTTATTTCGTTTTCAATTTTGTTGTTTTCCATTTTTATTTTCTCTAGCTCTTTTTTGATTTCGTCCAGTGGTATAGTTAGGTTATCTTTTCGATCTGATACTATACTTAATATCTTTTCGAACTCTGTTAGTTCTTTTTCTATTATTTCTATTGTTGTAATTGTTTCTTCGGTTTCTTTTTTATGTTTTTCTAGGTTTTGTAATATTTCTAGGTTGAAGAATTTGGTGATTTCGACGTCCGATGGTATATTCCCAAGTATCTCTAATACTGTTTCTTCTTTCGTAAATGTTTCGATGAAGTTTCTTAGTTGTTTTTCTAGTGGTTCGATGATTTCATGATAATTTTTGTTTAAAGTGTTGAGTGATATTTTTAGGTTTTGTATCATTTTATCAAGTTCTCTAATTTCTTTTTCGAGTTTTTCCTTTTGGTTTTTTTTATTCTGTATTGAGTTTATTTCAGATTCTACTTGTGGTAATGATGAAAATTCAATAGGTATTTCTTTTTCTAATATTTTTAACTCATTTTCTATTTTGGTTATTTGATTTTGTTTTTCTTCTCTTTTTGTTTCTAATGAAGATTGTGCTTTTTTTAGGTTCTCTAATTCATTTTCTAGTTTTTTTAGGTTTTTCTCTATTTCTGATTCGTAAGGTGTATCTCGTTTGATTTGAGTTACTTTATTTTCGTGGTATGTATTCCCGCAAACAGGACAACTTTCTCCATCTTTTAATGTTTCTCTTATTTTTATTGAAAAGTATTCTATTTCTCTTGATTTGAATAGGTTAATGTCTTCTTGGATTTTTAAGGTTTTCTGAATGTTTTCGGTTATTTGTTTTTCGATGTTTATTATTTCGTTTTCAATTGTATTTTTCTCTTCATTTTTTAGTAGTTTTTGGTTTATTTTTTCTTTGATTAGTATTAATTCTTGTAGTTTTCTTTCTAATTCTAGTAGATTTATTTCTTCTAACAATTTTTCTTTTTTTTCGATTTCATTGGATAGTTCCTCGATTTTTTCTTTTAATTCCATCCGATTTCTAAATGTTATACCAAATGCTTTACCGGTTTCTTCTAAGATTTTTTTCATATGGCTAAACGTTGTTCTAAGGTGGTTATAGTCGTTTTCTTTGATTTTGTATTCTTCCAAGATTGATAGTATTTTGTTTTTTTTGTTTTTCAGATAGATTTTTTTATCGTTTATTTGGTTTTTTATCGTTTGAATTTGATTTTCTTCTAGATTATTTATTTCTATTTTGGTTAGTAAGTTGGATAGAGTTTTTCTGATGTTTTCTAGGTTTTCCTCAAGTTTTTGTAGTTCTTGAGCTTTCTCTAGTGTTTTACTTAGACTTTCTATTTGGATGTTATTTTTGTGTTTTATTTTTTCTAGAGATTGCTTTTGAGTTAAAAGTTCTTCTTTTTCTGATTTTATGGAGGTAGTTAACTGGTTTTCGATATCTGTTATTGTATTTGAGTTTATATCGAGTTTAAGCTCATCTGTTATTGAGACAATAGATTTTCTGGAGTTATCTATTTGTGCTAATATTATTTCTTTTTCACCTTCATATTTTTGTTTTTTGTCGTTTACCTCTAATAACCTTTTGTTTATTTCGTCTTTGATATATTCGTATATTTGTGTTTCAGGGAAAATTCTTTTTAGTATTTCTCTTCTTTCTTCTGGTTTATCGGTTTTTAGTAGGAGTGAAAATTGTCCTTGAGGGAGTACTATAGATCTTACGAATAGCTTGTAACTGCATTTTACTATTTCTTTTTCTATTTTTTCATCCAGTTTTTGTTTGTTGAGTGCAATTTTTATGTTATCTTTTTCTATTTCTAATAAATAATCTCTTTTAGGTAGAAATTTTATTGCCCTTTTTATTGAGTATCTATGGTTATCTTCTTTTTCCAAGGTATCAAATTCAATTTTTACATATGTTTCTTCATTGTTGTCTGCTTCATGAAACCTTATCGAATTTATGTCTTCCAATGTGTATCTAAGAGTGTTTTGAAATAGTGCGAATACTAGTGCATCTATTATTGTACTTTTACCTGATCCTGTATCTCCAGTTATTATTATGATTGGAGAGTCACTTAAATTTTGGGATTCCAGGTCTATTTGCGTGAATTTATGAGAACCAAAATTCTTTAATTCGATTTTTCTAATTCTCACGACTACATTATAAATCGGTAACTACTTGTTTTTCCAAAAAATAATGATGCCTAAAGAATATCATTTTCCTACTTAAGGATGTTTAAAAATATATCTAAATTTTCTTTAGAAGCAGTATCCAAACGATATTCCTCCCATTGGACTAAATTCTTTACCTACTAATATTCCTAATATTGGCGTAAAACCTATACGGAATACAACCCCACCATCTACAGGTTGATATCTATACCCTAAAATTGCTGTTGGAATTAAAACTTCAACCGGCTTGCCACCAAAAAGTGAAGCTGCTACACCATAAGTTAAGCCAACACCAGCCTCAAAATGATGTGATGTTCCTTTGCCTCCAGTAATTAGGATTTGTTGATAAGGTACCCATACAGCTTAGTCCTAATAGGGTGGGAGTATTGAATACTTCCTTAGGTAAGGTACAAATTAAATAACAATGAGAGAGGAGTATTTTTGGATTTTATTGCATTGAATGAGAAGTGTGGTGGAATTGTTTTGGATACATAAAAGAAAGATGATATGATGTTATTTTTGAAGTTAATAAGGAGAGAAAATCCAACACCTTAGGCGGTGATAATGCTTTACGATGGTAGAATACATCATGCCAATATTGTTAAGAACTTAGAAAAGGAGTTAGAAAAGATGATAGGATATGAGGAGATTAAGGCAATAATTTAGAAAATAACATATAGAATTCTTGAGGGTAGTAGGTATGAATATGGAATAATGTGGGTGAGGAAATTTTTCACCAAGGATACCCTGTAAATATGTTTCAAAAATTTTTAGAATGACTATAATTGACTTAGTATAGTAGGTATAACACACCTTTTTTATCTTCAACGCAGGAGAACCTAGGATATAAAGTTAGTAAGCAATCATATAAAAAAAGATTTGCGTAGGATACTGGCAAGGGGAAACTGTATTTTTAACACAGCTTTCTAAGAACACCTGCCTGAACAAGTCGTGAGTAAGAATAGGTGTTCTGAGTTGATAGAAAAATCATAAAGAAACAGCCCAAGAAACTAATATTCTTAGGAAGTTATGTGACAAAAATACCATACCTTTTAAGAGTACCTTTATGATATAGTTTTATACCTTTCTTAAAAACTTCAGAGTTTAAATTTTTAGGAAATGAAGTTACTTTAAAAAACTGCTATATCATAAGATAGTTTATATAGTTTCTAGGAGAAATGGGAAAGGTGAAATGCCTAGGGGGTAGGATTTATGTGATGTAGCATCAGAAAAGAATTTCAAATTTAAAATTGGATGTTTTGTTGGTTATAATTATGTTTAACTTTTTGGGGAGTTATATTATGGAAAGTAAGTGGTTGAGAACGGATTACTGTGGTGAGATTACTAGTAAATATGTAGGTAAGGAAGTTATTGTTAATGGTTGGGTTAGTACTGTTAGGGACCATGGAGGGGTTATATTTGTCGATTTGAGAGATATTAGGGGGGTTGTTCAAGTTGTGTTTAGTCCTGAGATTGATAAAAAGCTTCATGAAGAAGCATGGAATATCAGAGATGAGTATGTATTGGCGGTAAAAGGTATTGTTAAGGAAAGACCTTATGAGAGTGTTAACCCTAACATCAAAACTGGAGATGTTGAGATTTGGGCTACCGATTTTGAGATACTTAACACGTCCGAGACGCCACCAATACCGTTTACCAATCCTAAGGTTGTTTCAGAAGACAAGAGGTTGAGGTATAGGTATCTTGACCTTAGATCTACTATGATGAGAGATAATATTATAAAGAGGCATGAGATAACCAAAGCTATTAGAGAGTACCTTAATAATAACAATTTTCTTGAGATAGAGACGCCAATGTTGATAAAATCAACTCCTGAGGGTGCTAGAGATTTCATAGTACCAAGTAGATTGAATAGAGGTAAGTTTTACGCTTTACCGCAGTCACCTCAGATATTTAAGCAAATACTGATGGTTGCAGGTTTTGATAGATACTATCAGATAGCTAGGTGTTTCAGAGATGAGGATTTGAGAGCGGATAGACAACCCGAGTTTACTCAAGTTGATCTTGAGATGTCCTTTGTTGATATGAATACGGTTATGGAGTTAGTTGAAGGTATGATTAAATATGTTCTTTCGAATGTGTATAACATAAATTTTGAAAGTTCTTTTCCTGTTTTCTCTTATGAAGATGCTATGAATAGGTTTGGTTCTGATAAACCTGATTTAAGGTTTGGTATGGAGATAGTTGATATAACTGATATTGCAAGTGATACTAGTTTTGAGGTTTTTAGGGATGCTATTAGGGGTGGTGGTGTTATAAAGTGTATTGTTGTTGATAGAGGTGATGAGATATCTAGAAGTGAAATTGATTTTCTTAGGGATTGGGTTAAGGAATTTGGAGCCAAAGGTGTTGCTTGGTTTAGAGTTAAAAACGGTGATTTAGATTCTAACCTTACAAAGTTCTTCTCACAAGATGTTAGAAAAAGAATAATTGAGAAGGTAGGAGCTAAAGATGGATCTTTAATCCTCATAGTTGCTGATAAATGGGATATTGCTACTACTACTCTTGGCCAAATTAGGCTAAGAATGGCGAATAAATTAAACCTTATAAACAATAGTGAATTAAAATTCTGTTGGGTTGTTAATTTCCCTCTTTTTGAATGGAATAACGAAGAAGATAGGCTTGATCCTTTGCATCATCCGTTTACTGCGCCAGTGTATGATGACATACCATTACTTGATACTGATCCACTTAAGGTTAGGGCTCAAAGCTATGATATAATTTTGAATGGTACTGAAATTGGTGGTGGAAGTATAAGGATACATAACCAGAGTTTGCAGAAAAGGATATTCAAACTGATAGGCCTTGATGAAAAAGATGTTGAAGAAAAGTTTGGTTTTTTACTGGAAGCTTTCAAATATGGTGCTCCACCGCATGGGGGATTAGCTATTGGGCTTGATAGGTTGGTTGCTATTCTACAAGGCATGGATAGTATTAGAGATGTAATAGCGTTTCCTAAAACCCAAAAGGCTTTGTGCCTACTAAGTGGCGCTCCATCTTATGTTGAACGAAAACAGTTAGATGAGTTGGGGATATCTATTCAAATAGAAGATGAAATTGCTACTTCTTGAAAAACATTATTTTTGGAAGATAAATTCCATTGAATGGAGGGAAGTTAGATGAAGATAAGGTATGAAGATAATAAGCTAATAGTTCCAGATGATGTTGATATACCTTATATTGAAGGTGATGGGATTGGTCCAGATATTTTCAGAGCTTCGATACCTGTTTGGAATGAAGCAGTTAGGAAAGCTTATGGTGGTAAAAGGAAAGTAAATTGGATAGAAGTATTTGCTGGCGAGAAATCTTATCAGAGATTTGGAGAGTATTTACCTAAGGAAACATTAGAAACACTAAAAGAGTACATAGTGTCCATAAAAGGTCCTCTAACAACGCCAATAGGAACTGGTATAAGGTCTTTG
Organism: Brevinematia bacterium; assembly: GCA_046299455.1. Taxonomy (GTDB): domain Bacteria; phylum Spirochaetota; class Brevinematia; order DTOW01; family DTOW01; genus SKYB106. The sequence goes on from JBKBIJ010000052.1 coordinate 6,734, forward strand.
AACGTAACGATAAGGCAAGTATTGGATTTATTTGCAATAGTTAGACCTATAAGGTACTTCCAAGGTATAAATGCCCCAGTAAAACACCCTGAGAAGGTTAATGTTGTGGTATTTAGAGAAGCAACGGAAGATCTTTATGCAGGAATAGAATGGAAGTACAATTCAGAGGAAGCTAGTAAAGTTAGGGAGTTTATTAAGAAAGAATTTGGGATAGGATTAAGAGAGGATACTGGTATAGGAATAAAACCTATATCTGAATTTGGTACAAAGAGACTTATGAGATCTGCTGTCGAATATGCTATAAAAACAGGAATGGATACAATAACGATAATGCATAAAGGCAATATAATGAAATTTACGGAAGGTGCATTTAGAGAGTGGTGCTATGATGTCGCAATCAAAGAGTATAGAAACTATGTTATAACAGAGGATGAACTAAAAAGTGGAGCATCTAGGGATAATAGAATATTGGTAAACGACGTCATAGCTGATAATATGTTTCAACAGGTTATAACAAAGCCTGAAAACTATAAAGTAATAGTTGCTCCAAATATAAATGGAGATTATATATCGGATGCAATAGCAGCGCAGGTTGGAGGATTGGGAATAGCGCCTAGTGGGAATATTGGTATTCCGTATGCCGTGTTTGAAGCAACTCATGGTTCAGCTCCAAAGTATGCAGGTCAAGATAAAGTAAACCCATCATCGCTAATATTGTCCGGATGTTTGATGTTTGAATATATAGGTTGGAAAGAAGTATCAGAGATGATTCAAAAAGCTATTCAGAAGGTAATACAAAATAAAACAGTTACCTATGATCTAGCAAGAGAAATGGAAGATGCTAAAGAAGTAAAGTGTTCAGAGTTTGGTGAACTTATAATAAAGAATTTGTAAAGATTATTTTTCATTAACTTGCAAAGCTTTTCGTTTTGTTTTTATAATTTCATTACCATGCGGGAATAGCTCAGTTGGTAGAGCGCTTCCTTGCCAAGGAAGAGGTCGCGGGTTCAAGTCCCGTTTCCCGCTCATAAGAATGACGGATGTTGCTAGGTTCCTAATCTTTTCAGGAATAATCCTTATCGTTATAGGTCTAGTCATTCTACTTCTGCCTAAAATCAATTTCAGAGGATTGCCAGGCGATATCTACATCCAGAAAGATAATTTTATTTTCTTTTTCCCAGTTGTTACAAGCATCTTAGTAAGTATAATTTTAAGTATTATCATTTCACTAATAGTCTCAATTTTTAGAAAATAGTTTTTATCTAAGGAATTCCTTCTCTTTTGAGAACTCTTCTGAAAGTATTATTTCTCTTTTTTCTATTGATATACTTTTTACGTATCTTTCTGATAATGGTATTATGAAATTTGAGAATTCCAAGAAGAACATCTTACCATTGTGTATTACCTTTTCAATTTTACCTATTTTTTCTCCTGAATGCTCAAAAACGTAACATTCTTCTAAGTCTACTACGTAGTATTCACCTTCTCGTAGCTTGGGCAGGTTTTTGTACAGTGTAAAAATTTCTTTCCCCTTCAAGTGTACAATGAGTTCTGGGTTGATGTTTTCTATCCTGTATATTAGGTATTGTGGTGTTTTTAACTTAAATGTTATGTTTATTTTCTTGAATCCCGTTAGAGTTTTTATGTAGAATTCGTTTATTGCTATAAATTCGTCTAAATTATCTAAGTAAGATTTTATTTTTATTTCATCTTTGATTTTGAATCTATCTAATATTTTGCCTATTTCTACGTATCTTTCATCCATATTGATAATTTTTAGAATTTCTTATTTTGAATTACAATTATTGTTTAAAAATATTTCAAAAAATCAATCTCTGTTTTTAAACAGATATATCTTTCGAAACATCTTAGAATCAGATTCTAACTTTTAATTACTAACGTTAGGTTTATATCTTTGATTTTTATTCTATCGATATGTTTGATGTAGCTAACTATTATTTTGGTAATCTTTGAGGGAATAGTGGTGTTTCATAAGTATCAAAAAGTTTATGATCTTTTTGGAGATGAGTATTTTAACTTTTAGGTAAGGGTAGTTTATCGAAGTAAATAAATACTTGAGTAATAGATGTATAGGGTGTAGGGCTTTTTCTTGAAATTTTTTTGGTTATAATAAGATAATTCCTTTATGAGAGTTTACATTTTAGTGTTTTTATTTTTGGTATTTATTGTGGATTTTTCTTCTGGGTTTTTGCTTGAGTTTAAAGAGGTTGATGCTTCTTATGTATCTAACATTGTTGTAGATATTTACAAAGGTATCCAGTTTGGTGATTTGAAGGTAAGTTCTCCCTACATTGATTCGTTTGTTGATGAATATTTTGGTATGAAAGATTTCTCGAGTTATTTTGTTTTGTCCAATACTAATTTTTACTTTAAGTTGGTTTCAAAGGAGACGAATATTGTTCTAAGGAGATTACCTATTCCCATTTTAGAAGGTATTGAAGTGCTTTTCCTGCTTGGTTATAAGGATTACCTTTATGGTTTCAGTAAGTTTGGGGTTGCGGATTATGGTAATACTAAAGTTTTGAAACTAGCGTATAATCCGAATTCTTTTTTCCTTCTGTATATTTCCCAAGGTGTGATTCTGAGAGTTGATTACTGGATTAAGGAAAAACAAAATGAAATAATGGTATGGTCTTATTTATGTGCATACTCCGAAAGAAAGTATAATAATAAAACTTTTTTGAGTGGTGTTTTATTTAACATTCAATCTAAGGAGTTCTATAAATTCGATTTTGACATCGTTAAGTGATCTATCTTTTTATGTCCTCAATTATGCTGTTTAAGAAATCCTCTGATAGAAGTATTTCTAATGTAGACAGATCTGTATATTTCTCTTCTGTGTTTGCTATTTTTCTGATCATTTTGTAATTATTTTCGTAGTGTGAGTTGTAGAAAATTATCGTTTTAGGTAGGTTTAGTATGTTAGGTTTTTTCAGTATTTCTAGCCATAATTTGTTTATTTCTAGATAGTATTGTACTGGCTCTATAACTGAGAATGTATAAAAAGGGGAATACTGTATTTTTTCTATATATTCTTGTATGTTATTTGTTTCTTTTACTCTTATGTTTACGTTACTATTTATATAATCTAGGAATACTTGTAGATTTGATTTTTTACCAAATTTTTTGGGAAATGGGGTTAAATTGTTTGGTAAGAGGAAAGCTAAGTTTAGTAATACTGAGGTCTTTACATTCTCTCTAAAGCTTTCAAAGTCATATTTACCTTTGGAAATAAGTTGTTTATATACTTCTATATTTAGTTCTATTTCTTTTTGGTTGCTTTTACCTATTAACGAAGGGTTTACTACAATTATTTTCGAGATCTTCGAATTTGTTACCTTACTTAGAGTATATAGCAATATATCAAAACCATCTCCCCATGTTATAACCACCTTGTTTTTTTTCATCATTTCAAGTGCTTTTTGTAGTGAGATACTTATGTTTTCTAAGGAGAGATCTTTTATTTTTTCGTAGTATATTTCGTACTTATAGAAAGGGAAACTGTAAGTTTCGTTTACGAATACCCATGTTTCTATGTTAAATTCTCTTAGTTTATCGATAGTTTGTTTTATCCAAGCAGGTCCTACTGACATAGATGGGATTAATAGGACTGATCCTTCCGGGTATAGTACAGGAAAATGGTATATCTTTGCATTGAGTCCTTTTACTTTACTGTTTATAAAGTATACCTTGTAGTCAAGGTTTGATTTTTGGTATAAGTTATCGAGGATTTCTCTGAATTGTCCTAACGTTGTGTGATTGAAGATAATATATCTTGATAGCTTATTGTGTGTTTTTGCTTTTGTTATTATTTCGTCGTCGACAGTAAATGATATCTTATAGGTTTTTGAGGCAAGGTGATATGCTTTCGAGTCTGCTATCCCAAATGGGTATGCAAACGAGAAGATTTCTTTTCCTAGCCTTTTTTCTATGTATTCTTTTGAATATACTATTTCTTTTATTAGCGTATCGTTTGATACTTCTTTTAGGAATTTATGTGAGTAACTGTGAGAACCTATTATAAATCCTTCTTGGTCCAGCTCTTTTATTTCTTTCCACGAAAAAAAACCTTTGCCTCCAATTACTAATGGGTATATAAAGAAAGTAGCTGTGGTTTTTTCATCTTTAAGTAAATTTATAGTTTTTTCAGGAATTTTCCACCCATCGTCAAACGTTATTGATAATGTTATGTCTTCTGATTTTTGTATGTTTGTAAAATAATCTATTCCTACAATTTTTATGCCTAATTTTTTTGTTAATTTTATCTGCTCTTCTAACATTTCTGGAATAATAGAATATATGTCATCTAGGGAGTATCCTACTTTGTGGTAGCATAAAACTATACTTTTACTAAAGGTGTTTCTGGTTTCTATAAGAGTTAATGTTAAAAATAATATTGTAATTACGATTTTTTTGATACCTTTTTTCACGTTGTGTATATTTTAGTATTGTTTTTGGCTCTGTTTCAAAGATTTAAGATACTATGTCAAAAATCTATAAATACCATTATCAAGGACAAGATTATTTTCCTAAGAAGTTTAACTTTATCCATCATTTAAAAGTTATTTTAAGGCTGTGCAAAAAATCCAATTTTTAGGTCCTCTCTTTAGCTTTCCTTTTCATAAATTATGAGAATAAATGCCTTTATAGGGTACTTTTGTTCACAACTTCTAAAAAAAGATAGTTTCTTGACGTAACTCTTCTAAGAGTTTTC
>JBKBIJ010000053.1:0-11339 GCA_046299455.1 Brevinematia bacterium
TCAAAGTAAATATCTCACCCCCTCTTGTTTTGATAAACAGCGAAGGTTTACTAATCTCACACAAACAATATGTAGAATCTATACTTGACACAATATATGGCAGTCTAGTAATTTCAATTCTTTTTGATGAACTTCTTGATATAGATAAAATTAGATTAGAAGCAAAAACTTAGCCTGATATAAATCTGCTAACATTCTTAGAGCTTATATTTACTGAATCTTCAATTTTATTAATATTAGCTTCAATAAGTTTAATAGTTTCTTCAAGTTGTTCATTAGATATGTCTTTTACAAGTGAAGATACGTTTTGGAACTTCACTAGCAAGAAACTACTTTCCTTGATATTCTCATCTAGCTTGGTTGACAATTTATCAAGCTCATTCCTCACTAAGTTTGCTAACCCTTCAAGGTTTCCTGAAAACAATTGTTCTTTAATATTCTCTAGTAAGTAAACGTTATCATACTTTGCATTTTCGTATATTTCAGCAATTCTCAATTTCAAATTTTCATCATAAACTTTTGAATTATTTACCAACTCCAATATCTGCGATATCGCTTCATACTTAGACTGATTTATCGAAATATCCTTCTGAATTCTTTCTACATCCCTTCTTAACGATTCCGGAAAATTTTGCAATCTAAGCTCTACAATTATTTCGTCAGTATTTCTTAGATTATCTTTTTTTATCAACTTAGTTTCGTCGAAGGATCCTCCTGGGAAATTTAACTTACTTCCCTCTCCTACTTTAACTACCTTCATATTCCCCCTATAATAATATATTCAATATTACTTTCATTTTTCAATAAACCAAAATCTCCTAAAAAACTTCTCTCTAAAAAATTCTTTACACAATGAACGATATCTCAAAAATTCCTCATCTCTAAGGTTCAATGTAACTATATACTTAGAGTTCCAAAAAAATTATTTGTTACTGAACCTCAATATCTTACTACCTACCTACAATCGAAATTGTACCAAAATACGGTTACATTTTTCTTTTTATATACACCTTAAACTAAAAACCTCACTTATCCTAAAATTAAAAACTTCTTACTACCTTTATTAAACATCAAAATCCAATCAAAAATTACACCTGCCATGATGATCTAAAAACCAACCTTAAACTTATCTATTACAAAACTATTTCCTTTCGACTAATTTCTGAAACATTCTTAATCTACTATCCAAATAAATTACCTCTCTTAAGAGTATAAAAGTAGTATCTTCCTACTAAGACTTTCAAAAATGGCTTTGGTGCATAATCAACTCTATGAATAAAGAATACCACAAAAGGAACCCTTCTAAATACGACAAAGCATTTGTCCAAAAAAACTCCATAACCCTGTGGATATCTAAAAAAGCCATCTTTTTATGACTCTCTAACAAACCAAAAAGAAAGAAAGACCAGAAAAATACATCAACGTAGCTATAGAAACCATGCTCATAGTTAAATCTGTATTTAAACTGGATAACAGAAAGACATAAGGCTCTCTAAAATCCTTTTTGACACCCTAAAAAGACCTTCCAATCCAAGATCATACCACCATATCTTGCAGGGGTAGAAAGCTAAATATACACCTACCGAAGACTAGTTCAAAGAACATACACCTCGTTATAGAAGGCACTGGGATATGAGAAGGTTCATGATAGCAAGGTGGTTAAGAACTTGTTAAAGCAAGTTGGGAATGATGTAGTGCGTAATTGCTTATGATACAAGGAAAGATTATGATAGTACAAGGAAACATAGTCCTTATGCTAAGGTGTTCATATCACTACGTAAGAATGATTTAATATGGCATGTAAGGTCAAGGAAAGCCTATGAAACAAAATATGGTGAATAAGAGAACCTACCCAAATAAGTCACAAAGAAGAATATTGTTCTAGATTTACAGTCATTCCACTAATTCTTGCAAAATTATCCTTTCCTATATTATTGCTGAGCTGTTGATATCTCCATGGCTCTCGAGTAATATTTAAAAATTCCCAACTAAAAAAGATAGTTAAAAATTTTCAGAAAAACTATAATAATATATATAGCTACAAGAACCCAAACTAAAAAACAGAAAACAAGAAGGTAGTAAATACATCCTAGTAAAGGAGGAAAACATTCTTTCTAAAAAAGAGTTTTAGGTTATTGGAGTAATATTCCCCCTCTAAAGAGTTATCAAATTTCTTAGATACATTTTCGATATCTCAAACAGGAAAGTGATATTTCTTAAACATCCTTACTTTACCAAAATAAAAACTAGAATACACATAATAAGAATGTGTCAAAAAAAATAATTTCTGTACTTCTAAACTTTGATAATATATTAGATGCTCGCTAATTTTATACCTTTTTAGTAGTTCATTAATAGTAGAGAAGAATTTTCTAATCTTTTACTCAATTTCTTAACCAATATTTTCGAATACCCCAAAAAGGTAATTCGTTGAATAGTAACGTTGGAATGCTCTGTAAATTTGGCAAATCTATTTAAAGGTTTTTGTATTAATAGGAAAAATACATGTATAAGATAGATTCTTGAAATACTCTTACTTGTTTTTATTTGAAAACATTGGTTTTATATAAAACTCCAGTTTCTTGGGGATTTGTATAGCATGCTAACTAAAAATGTATAAGCATATTTTTTACACAAAATCTCTAAAAAATGGTATTTTCTTTGAGCAACATCCTTTTTTAAGATGTTATCGAGTTTCTTAGTGGTATTTTTACTTTTTTAAACAACAAAGTATTTTTGAAACGTATTAAGTTCTTACTTATAAATCATTTGAAAAATTCTTCTTTGTAGTATTTTTGTTTCATTATTTCTAAATAAGAGTAGTTTCTTTGAAAGGCAGAGCACTTTTAAGTAGTTATCTAATTTTCCTAGAATATCCTGAACATTTTTAAGCAGGAAAATACGTTTTTGAAACACTTAAACAAAACAAACGAAAGAAAGAAAAATGAGGTAATCTAGAGTAAAAATCGCTATTTTTCAAAGATGATATCAAATCACTAAAACCTAAAGAAAACAAGAAAAAAAACAGAATACTTTACAACATTAACTTGGAAAACTTGAAGTTTAGATTATTATCGTTTTATATTATACTCATATCTTTACAGCACTTCAAGCACTAACAAAACCTCGGGAGGTAAAGAATGAATGAAAACATAAAAGAATACGTTTTGAGTATAGGTAGGAAATCAAAAGATGCTTTCAAAATTATATCAAAAGCTACCACAAAACAAAAGAACTACGCATTATCTCTTATATCAAAATACCTTGATGAAAACAAGGATTATATAATAGAAGAAAATAAAAAAGACATAGAATTTACGAGAAGTAAAGGCAGACAAGAAGCTCTAGTAGACAGAGTAACACTAAACGATAAGAGAATAAATGGGATAATCGAATCTATAAACACTATCATTTTACTTGATGATCCTGTTGGCAAGGTTGTATATAGTTCTAGGCGACCTAACGGATTAGTTGTAAACAAGATCAAAGTACCTATAGGTACAATATTAATGATATATGAAGCAAGACCTAATGTTACTGTTGATGCAGCTTCATTAATACTGAAGAGTGGCAACGCAGGTATTTTAAGAGGTGGAAGCGAAGCTTACTACTCAAACATCGCCATAATGAACTTAATCTCAAATGCTTTAGAAAAATCAGACTTACCTAGAGAAACAATACAGTATGTCGATAAGAAAGAGCACGAAGTTGTAAATGAACTTTTGAAACTTAGTGAATACATCGACGTTGTAATACCAAGAGGTAGCGAAAATCTTATAAAAAGCGTCACTGAAAATGCTAAAATGCCAGTTTTAAGACAAGAGAAAGGCGTATGTCATGTATATATAGATAAAACAGCTTGTAAAGAAATGGCGGAAAGAATAACCATTAACGCTAAAACACAAAGACCTTCAGTTTGTAATGCCGCAGAAACACTCTTAATACACAAAGATTATCCTTACAAAAAAGAACTACTATTGTCACTAATAAAATCAAACGTGAGATTAAAAGGATGTAAAAAAACCCTCGAAATCCTACCTGAGATAGAAGAAGCTAAAGACGAAGACTATTACAAGGAATACCTTGATTATATAATGAACGTTAAGATTGTTGATAGCATAGAAGAAGCTATAAACCACATTTCTAAGTATGGTTCAGGACATACTGAAACAATAGTAACAAGAGATTACTTTGAAGCAAATAAGTTTTTATCAGAAGTAGATTCTTCAACAGTCATGGTTAACGCATCAACAAGGTTTACAGATGGTGGTGAATTTGGATTAGGTGCTGAAATTGGTATAAGCACGCACAAATTTCACGCCAGAGGCCCAATGGGGCTAATGGAACTTACAACAGATAAGTGGCTAGTCTATGGAGAAGGACAAATAAGAGAGTAATATCTAGTTACCAGCCATTTGGTTAAATATCCTACTCCTTATCAAAGAAATACTGTTTACAATTCCCTCGATCAAAGGTTTTAACTCATACGTTATCAAATCACTAGCAGAAACAAAATCTTTGCTTGATATACTACCAATTATCAACTCAATAATCTCATTTACCTTCTCAAACTTATTGAAATCAAAACCTTCAATTATATCATCATACATAGGTCCACACGAAGATATTGAAAAATCTAGGAAATTTACCAAATTTATAAATAAATCAGAAAACTCACGAATCTCCTCTAAAGCCTCTTTATCCTTGCCCAATTGCAACTTTATTGGTATATCATCAACTAATCTCAATAACTCTGATAGATCATTATCTATTGTTGTATCAAAAAATATATTACCGCTTTCAGAAACTTTATCCAAAACGCTAGTTAACATCTTCAGAAACGACTCTAGATCATCTAATTTATTCATAAACTCTTTTCTCATTTTTTCATCATTCAGATCATTGTACGAAAACTTTAGAATATACTTTACCAGTTCATTTCTTTTTTCAACAAGATCAGATTTCTTAGAAAAAATAAATAACATATTCAAAGATGTTGTTAAAACATCAGATATCCAAGACTTCGCTTGATCAAACATGTAAAAATCTATACTGTTATTTTTTACATGATTTCTTAGTACTTGAACATAAGGTACAAGAGAGTATATAAGAGACGAAGAAATTTCAAAAAATGAAGCAGTTTCTATTTCGAGATTGTTCACATTAGCTACATCTATGTTAGCCAAAACGGGGTCATCTACAGTAAACTCCTTACCATCAACTCTTAATTCTGTTATAGAATGCCCATAACTACCAATAATCTCAGAAAGACTTTCTATTATATCTTTTATAGTCTTTTCATTCTCTATCTTATAATCAACCTTCCTACCCATTATGTAAATATCCATTACTTGGCCTCTCATAGTATATTATATCGTAACAATTTCAAATTTTTCTAATTTTCCTAAGATTCTTCTATGAGCATAGTTTCTATTGCTACACTCCGTAATCTTCTGGTCTCCTTCTTTTTTGGACTATAGAATAATCATTTTGGATATAGCTTTTTAGTGTAATCATACCAGAATTCTTCTACGAACTTAGAACAATTGCTCATCTCCACAACCTATCCAAATAGGTTCTTGCTATGATACTTCTGTTCTACAACTCCTGAAAAAAGTAGTATTTGAACAATAGACTACTTTTTAAGTAGTTATACAATTTCTTATGCGTGTTTTTGAACACATTTAAATGTTAAACCAATACTACAGTATATCCAGATAAACTCTTTATAGTTTATCTTGTTAAAGTAACAAAGAAAAGTGGTCTCTTGGACTGATACCCCTTCCTAAGGAGTTATTCAATTTCTTAGAAGTATTTTGAACAGCTTTAATTAGAAGGGCAATTTAAGTGTTCAAACAACAGTTTTAATCTGAACATGAATCTAGGTTAGTATAAGTATCATTACTTTCTATATACTTATCTAAGAGGAAAAGTGAAAACATTTCTTGAAAAAACCTTATGAAGCTTTAAGACTTTTTTTCTTTCTTCAATTCCTCCAAAAAAGAAGATGTTTCCAGAAATATTTTTATAGCTTCCCTCAATTCACTATCTCCTACTTTACTAACAAGCTTTTCTATTTTCTTTCTTTTTCTATTTGGTATAACTATCCTAGGCAATTCTGGTCCTTCTTCAGATAAAAATCTTCTGTAACGTATAAACTTTTCCAGATTATAAACAGATTTTATTACTTTTACAGATATATTTAGCTTTTCTTTTATCCTCTCTTTCAGAATACTTTGGTTGAAATATACTTCAAGGGAAATATCAGGATCATCACAAGCTAAATACAATTCTGAACCTTTCACAAAGAATTTATACGGCACCGAATGATTAAAGAAAAAGTCTCCCGCTATTTCTTTCCAGTTTAGAAGTATTGAGTACATTATAGATATATTTGGTAATGTAGTTTTTGATAACACTCTTTTTATTATATTTCGGATCATTTTGATAGTTCTCTTGCTCTTTTAGTTGCTTCTTCTATCGCTTTGATAAAAGCAAACCTAATTCTATTTTCTTCTAAAACCTTTATTCCCTCTGCAGTAGTACCAGCAGGGGACATAACCATATCTTTTAACATCTCTGGATGTATCTTACCCAAATTTTCCAATACCATTTTTGCACTTCCTAAAAGAGTTTGAGCTGATAGAACTAAAGCATCGTTTCTACTAAGCCCCATTCTAACACCACCATCTGCCATAGCTTCAATTATCATAAATATATAAGCAGGACCACTACCTGATAAACCTGTTACCACATCCATAAGATCCTCATTCTCAACCACTATAGCCTTACCAACTTGGTTAAATATACTCAAAATTAATTCTCTATTTTCCTTACTTACATTCTCTGGGAAAAACACCCCAAAAGCACCTTCATTCACCATTGCTGGAGTATTAGGCATAACTCTAACTATAGGCATCTGAATACCTAATGCTTCCTCTATCTTACTAACCTTCACACCTGCAAGTATTGACACTAAAACCTTTTTCTTTACATCAAGGTAAAACGTATCGCCTTTGTTGATTTCCTCATTTACAAAATGCTTTATATCACTCATAGCAAAAAACAAATCCTTAGGTTTCACACACAAAAATATGACATCAGTTTGATTAAAAATCTCTAACGAACTACCGAGTACTCTCAAGCCCAAACTCTTTGCCTCTTCCAATTTTGATTCATCTTTATCATAAACATAAATATTACTTCTATCTATAACTAGATCTCTAGAACCAAGTATACCTTTAACTAGAGCACTCCCCATATTACCAAAACCTATGAATCCTAAGGAGTTTTTAAACACCACCATACGTCTTTATAGTACTCCAAAATTACTATCAATTTCAAGTTGAAGATATGTCAAAAATCCAATTTCTTCTTGAGCATATTTCTTTAACAATTCTTACTAAAGGCTAATTAGATAATCTCTATTATGGTAATTTTGATTTCATAACTTCTAAAGAGTAGTAATTTTTTGAATTTATCCTCCTAAGAGTTTTCTACAAATTTAGAAAACTTATTAATATTTACAACATATTTAGACAAGTGATCTCATATGTTATTTATTCTTAATAATTTCTAAGGAAAAGTATTTTTTTGAGTGATAGGATTTTTTAAGGAATTTATTGGGCTTCTTGGTATTATTTTGTATGCCTTTAAATGTAAGGTATTATTTTTGAAATACTTTTTTCCTTTAAACAAGTTGAAGTATTTTGGGAAATTCTAACTTTTTGTCTAATTTTATATTGAAAATAAAAAATATTTAAAATTAGCATAATGAGAAAATTGATAATTTTCTTACTACTTTTCTTGATATCACAAGTATGTTTAGGTGATCAGATTACTTTTTATCTAACAAATGGATTAATTGATATCTTTTCTTTTTCTGACTCGCTTAATGGTAATTTGTACTATGATCCATATAAATCGAAAATAACAGTTAAGTTTGGAACAAACATTTTAGAATTTTTCGAAAACAGAGAATTTTTCATTCTTAATTCCAATTTCGTCTTACCAATGATAGGAGGGCTAGTAAAAAGTAACAATGATTACTATTTAAGAATTTCATCTGTTGATAATATAGTTTCTTTTTTAAGAATAGAATGCAGAATTATAAACTACTCACATGAAAAAAATAATCTCACAGATAGTATTGATATTAATCCAAAAAAATATGAATCTTCTACTAACTTTACTCAAACTTACAACACCAATAATGCCAAAAACGATTTTGTGCCGATAACTTTTGTTATAATAGACCCCGGACATGGTGGGAAAGACCCTGGTGCCATTCATAACAGCCTGAAAGAGAAAGATCTAACACTAAAGTACGGAAAAAAAATTGCTTCTGAATTATCACAAAAATTATCGAAAAGTGGAATAAAGGTAATTCTAACAAGAAACGATGATATTTACCTAACACTTGAGCAAAGAGCAAAAATTGCTATTGATCTTATTAACAGGGCCAAAGGATACGGGTTCTTCATAAGTATTCATATGAACGCTTCTCCAATAAAGACTAAAAAAGGTATGGAAATATACTATGTAAGCGAGCAAGCAGTAGATGACAATTCAAGAGAAGTGCTTGCTTTCGAAAACTCCTTTATACCCAAGGAAGAAATAAAAAAAGTTAGTGAACTAGAAAAAGTTATAAGTAAAATTAGAAGTATTGCTCTTATGGAGGAAAGTAAAATACTTAGCAAAATCATAAGCAAAAAATTCGATAATAACCCTATTGTTAAAGGAGCTCCATTTTATGTGATAAAGTATATACCTATACCTTCTATACTGCTAGAAGTGGGTTATATATCAAATCCTGAAGAGTCTAAAACAATAAACTCAGATTTATATATAGACTTATTTGCTAAAAAATTAGCAGAGGGTATACTTGATTTCATTACTGAGTACAATAGGACAAAAGGTTTTACTCTAGGAATCCCAAGCTTAAATCTTGACTAGAGGCTACACAAGTATTCTACAATCTTTTTAGCATTATCATTAGCAAAGAAGAAACTACCTATCACTAATAAATTTGCACCATTATCTATAAGCAAACGAGCATTTTCAAGATTTACACCTCCATCAACTTCAAGGTATATATTTTTGTTACAATCATCCAAAATTGACTTAATTTCCTTAACTTTACTATATGAATTTGGCAAAATTTTCTGGCCCGAAAAACCTGGCTCTACAGTCATGACCAAAACTAAATCAATATCTTCGAGAAACTCTTTTATTTTTTCTGGTTCTGTTTTTGGCTTTATCGATATCCCAACTTTTTTACCACCAGACTTGACAAAATTTAAGAGATCCCTTGAAAAACCTGGAGCCTCTATGTGAAGTGTTATTATTTCAACATTACTAATTTCCATAAACGGCTGTATTCTTTCTTTTGATAAATCTATCATTAGGTGTACATCTCCTGGAATACTTGTAGAGTTAGCTATTTGCTTCGTTATCAAAGGTCCAAAGCTTATATTAGGAACAAAATGGTTGTCCATTATATCGTAATGGATATAATCTACCTTCAATCTTTCAAGCTTTTCAATTTCTTTTTCAATATTTAAAAAATTTGCAGCAAATATCGAAGGAGATACCTTAATCTTCCTCATATAGTATCTTCTCCGACTAGATCACCATTAACATAAATCTTTACTTTTGCTACACCTCTTACTTTTAATGGTACTATAACCGCTGAAAGATTGTTAAAAGTCTTTTTTATTCTCCTTACACCCATTTGATCTTCTATTTCAAGATCAACATAATAAGTAGATACACCTTCTCTAGATAAGGAACTTAAATTCTTCTGGTACAATACAAACCTAACATTCTGAACTGCTACCTCATCACCAAATACACCTATCATAACTTCAGCTGAGGAATCCTTGCTTAGAAATTCTCCTTCTCTAGGAATATGATCAAGAACAATTCCATCATTTGCAGGATCACTTACCTGTACTGGCGTCATCTTAAACTTTATATTCCTAGAATTAAGAAAAATTGCAGCATCTTCGTAATTAAAACCTATCAAGTTTGGCATAGGTATATTATCTTGAATACCAGTGCTCACAAATATGGTTACCTGCATTCCAGGTTTCACCTTAGCTCCTGGTGACGGCATCGTCTTAACAACTAAACCACTATCATACTCGGATCTAGTGTACTCAACAGAAGAATAAACACCTTTTGTAGATAAAAATGACCTAACTTCTTCTAACGTTTTTCCACTAAAATCCGGTAAGCTAAACTCACCACTTCCAATACTTACAAATAATTTTACAGTCTTACCTTCCCTAACAATATTACCAGCAGATGGAATTTGTCTTAAAACTTCTCCTCTGGGTTTATCCTGTGAAATAACAAGTTCTAAGCTTGGAATAAGTTTTGAATCCTCTAGTTTAGCTATTGCATCCAGTATATCGTACCCTATTACATTAGGAACCTTAACTACAGGAGAAGGAACTAAAAATATCGCCATCACAAATACAAAAAATACAAAAAACACAACCACAGAAACAAAAAGCAAAAATAAAGATTTTCTTAATTCATGTGAAAATAAATCAGTCTCAGACGAAATACCAAATATGCTCAGAAAAAACTTAATAATCTTATCAAATATACTTCTAATAAAGTATAAGACAACATCAAAAACACTTTTTCTCATACTAAATATTCTATATGGTTTCAGATTTCCAACTCAAATAGATTAGAAGGTATTTCAAAAATGTATTTTTCTATTTTGGTTACGTAGTAATATATCATGGATAAGTAGAAAAAATAGGAACTTTATCTACCCAAAAGCAAAAGGTGTAAAGAAAGTTTCAAAAAATGTTTTAACTTTGCCTTTTAAATAAATATTTCAAAACGCTAAGACCTTTATACACCAAAAATTCATACCTAACCTAAAACTCGCGTTCAAACACTTAAGCGAAGAATAAACTTTCTATCGATAAAGTTATTCAAATGTTATTACTGTTTTCGACTTTGGTGCATAATTAATTCTATGAATAAAGAATACCACAAAAGGAACTGGTCTAAATACAACAAAGCATTAGTCCAAAAAAACCCCATAACCCTATGGATATCCCAAAAAAGACATCTTTTTATGACTCTTCAATAAACCAAAAAAGAAAGAAAGACTAGAGAAACACAGCAACGTAGCCACAAAAACTACACTCATAGTTAAAGCTGTCTTTAAACTGGATAACAGAATTACAGAAAACCTTCTAAAATCCCTTTTTGACACCTTAAAAAGACCTTCCAATTCCAGACCACACCACCATATCCTGCAGGGTAGAAAACTAAATATACACCTACCAAAGACTAGTTCAAAGGACGTACAC
>JBKBIJ010000054.1:0-11283 GCA_046299455.1 Brevinematia bacterium
GGATAGTTTTCTATGTTTAACCTTTTTGATGGAAAAGTAGCGATCACCCACAGCCCCGCCCACCTGTAGTAATACCTTCCAATATCCCTACCCCTTAGAATAGGCTTAATAATCTCCTCTGTCCTTTTCCTTTCCTCCTCATCTTTGCAATTTCTTAGGATTTCTTCCCTTTTTGCACTGTCAATTATAAAAGCTTCATTAAAGCCTGTTAAAACCCCTCTGTAAATCCTCACATCCCACTCTCTCAAAGGCTTCCCTACTTTTTCTATCTTTTCCTTTAGAAGTAAAACCTTATCATCTCCAAGTACAAAGGTACTATCTGAGAGCTTGGATTGAGCCATGGGCTTTAGGTTTGCCTTTATATACTCTATAGCCTTTTGGTGTTCTTCAATACTGGTTGGGACTCCATCTACATAATAAAAAGTATTGTTGTTAGGTTTGGCTTTTTTGAAAATAGTTATCTCTGTATCTACCGTTTGCCTAAAGACTTGGTATCCTTTGAACTCTATAAGCTTTAAAAGCGTAGTGTTGTTTTTTAGAAATTTCCTTAGCTTTTGTCCGTATTTTGCTCTCATCCATTTGTTGGATGTAATATAGGATAGAATTCCTCCATCCTTCAAAAGGTTATAGCCCTTTTCATAAAAATAAACATACAAGTCCGCAGTTCCTTCAAAGGTGCTGTATCCTTGTGTCTGTAAAATAGGTTTTAAATCCTTTATCTTTTCTTGCCTTACATACGGAGGATTACCTATCACGATATCAAAGCCTTCTACCCCAAACATCCACTCAGGGTCAAACCAATCCGCTCTCGCAAGCTGATTAAAAATATCAAAATCCACTATCTTCTGAGCACTACCATCTTGAAAACCTATCTTCTTAAGCTCTTCTTTTATCTTATCCCTTATCTCTCTTGCCTTCTCCTGAATCCTCTTCTTCTCTTCCCTCGTCCTCACAGAAAAGTGCTTCTTATAAAGTTTTTTGAGTTCTTCCTTAAGCACCTTTACAGTATCGCTTGTAAGTACTCCTTGCCTTTCAAAAAATATTAAAGTGTTAGCAGTTATAAAGTTCGTCTCTAAGTGTGGTAAAGGCTTTACACCAAGATTTTCTTTGCTGAAGTCCTTCTTCTGATCTATTATGAGCGATAGGAAAAACCTTAGCTTGGTTATCTGAATTGCTATGTTTTGTACATCAACACCATAAATCGAGTTCTGTATAAGGTATAGCTTCCTTGCATAGTCAGGATACGTTATGGCTTGATCAAAGTTATCGTTTAACTCCTTCAAAAGTTCTTCTCTTTGGTCCTTATCTACAACCTTCAGTATCTCCTTAGTTTCCTCTAATGCTTTCTGGTATTGTAGCTTATACCAAAGATTGTTATCTGGATCTACCCTTTCAAGCAAATAAACAAGTTTATGAAGTACTCCCATAGGAAAAGCTCCAGAGCCTACCGCAGGATCTAAAACTTTTATAGAATCTATGGCATGTATTAGCTTTTCCTTTTCTTCATCAGATAGTTCAATTTCTTCATCATATAAGAGTAGTTTTCTTATCTTTTCTTCATCTATCCCTAAGTTCTTAAAGTACTCTACCAAACTCTCTTCTACCATAAAATCCACGATCTCTTTAGGTGTGTAATAAGAACCTGTCGCTTTTCTTGCAGTAGTTTGTGTTTCCTCGTTATAGCTTGCAAGGAGATTTTCAAAGATATGCCCCAAAAGCTCGGGATCCAAAGATACTTCAACATCTAAAGGCGAATTCTCATCAGCAGTAAAGTTGTAATCACTCAAAATCTTAATAATACCCCTAACCTTTTCAACACTATCATCACCGTAAAAATCAGATAAATCCTCCCTCCTCTCATCCCCAAAGAAAAACTCATCTGGAATCTTGGCCCTCTTGCTCTCGTTCCTCGAAAAACCATCTACATATTCGTTATCATCATCCAAACACTCAAAAAGCCCTCCGTTTATAAAGGGGGTCTTCTCAAAAATCCTTATAAACTCCTCTTCAGAACACAACAAAAAGTTCTTGTACCTATAAAAACTCTTTAACCCAAAATGTATTCTGTTTTCCAGAAAATCCCCATCCCTAACAAAACCCCTTTCATTAATAGGCCTATTCAAAGTGGCAAAAAACAAATTCTGAAGTATAGCATTGTAGTAGTAATCTCTATTCTTGAAATCTTTGACAATGTTTAAAAGATTCTCTTCATTAAAAACTTCCTCTGGTATTAGCTTCATCTCCTTCAAAAACCACACAAAAACAAGCCTTGTGATAAGTCTTATAAGGTTCTCTTCCTTCTTACCACCAGGAAACCAAACTCTAGCATCCTTCAGAGCCCAAGCATACCAGTTCTGAATTTCCGTGTAAAACTCTCTTATAAGTGTCCAAACCGCAAAAGCCGATTTTATACTTTCTATGCTATCAAGCTTTAGCTCTACAAGAGCCCTTTTAAATGTCCTACAAGGCTTCCCCCTCTCAACAAAGTAAGTATACCTCTTATAATGACTAAAATCACGCTTTGTCCCTATGTAAATTGAGTTAACAAAAGAAAACCTAAAATTCTTACTATCATCGTAAAAAACAAAAAATCCCGCATCAAACAAATTATCTTTCAGTATCCTTTTCGCAAGCTCAAACTGCTTTTTCTTACTGCTCCTCTCAGAAAGCTCCTTAGCAATCTTCACTGCAAAAACAACAAATTCGCTCTGATCACTTAACCTAACTTCCCCTACAAAATATACCTCATTAAAAAAATCATCTTCATAATACCTCTTCCTATTATTCCCATAAAACGTAAAATTATTATTCTTAAACTCAAGAATCTCCTTTAACTTCTCTATCGAGAAATCATAGATTAGATCATCTACTAATCTCTCTATCTTACTAGCAATCATACATCACTCCTATTTTCCATCGCAATTACAACTACCTCATCTCTATCTTTGAAATACTTTTGAGATCTCTCAAGAAAATCTTTTCCTATCTCTTTCTCAAGAGTTTTAATTTTATCAAAAATCTTATTCAAACTACTCAAATCTTTTCTGTCTAAATATTTTTTCCAATCATTCTCCCAGTTAACAATCTCAGATAATATATATTCTGAGAGCGTGCCATAGCTCACTATATCATCTATTAGATCTGATATAAATCCTATGTAATCTTTTAACTCTTTTTCCTTTTGCATTGATTTCAAAAGGTTTATTGCTTTTAATGAAGTATCCGTACCTTTTTTTAAATAAAGTTTCTGAAATCCTTTCTCTTCGACAATTTGATAGTAATTTTCCCAAAAATTTTGACTTAAAGAAAGCCCAGGAGTTTCTCTATCTTTTACCTTTACTTTTTCATAAATTTCATCAAAAGTTACCAGCTTTGGGCTTTTCTCTCTATAATCTTTGTACCCAATAAACAAATCATTTCTTTTTTTAATAAATACAAAAAGTTCATCATTATCACCTTTTTTGGCAACTTTAATCCTGAAAGGCATGTTTCTAATTCTCTCTTCGATTTCTGGGAATTCTTTCTTTATCATATCAAAATCCTTTCTCACTTTAGTGAAGAAACTTTCTTCCTCTTCTTCCTTATATTCAGTCAGTTTTCTATATAGTGATGAAGGTTGTGGTTCTTCATCGGGCGAAAAAATCTTAGAATCCTCCCCAAGAACCTTATGAATCATAAACATTTTAGTTGATGATATCTCTCTAGATTTAACCACATCCGCGCCTTGCTCGGTTGGGAAGAAGTTTATAATATAAACTTCATCATAAACCTTTCTACCAATCCTATTTATCCTCCCAACTCTCTGTATAACTCTTACTGGATTCCAAGGAATATCATAATTTATCACAGCACCAGCTCGATTAAGATTAAACCCTTCTGAAATCTTATCCGTTGCCAAAAGGATTTTATACTTATCTTCTTGTTCTTTATATTGTGCATCAAAATTTTTGTATATTGCCTGAATAGTGGACTTACTCAAATCACCGTAAGCTGTAAGCAATTCGTCAGCAAAGTGATTTTCTAAAACCCCCTTCAAATACCTAGCAGTATCAGAATACTCAGTAAAAATTACTACCTTCCTATGAGGTATAATTTCTTTTATCTTACTTATAAGCCTTCTAACTTTTGGATCATTATCGGCAAGTTTCAGATCTTCGAACTTTCTAAGCATATTCTTAAAAAGCTCTAGATCTTTCTTTAAATCTTCTTGAAATCTCTTAGCATATTTCATTTTACTTATCTCATATATCCTATGGTATTTTTTATTGATTTCACCTCCCTTGAGCTCTTCTTCGTATTTCTCCAGAAGATTTGAAACTTCTTCTTCATCATCTGTATCTAGTATTCTTTTGAGAAGATCCCTATTTAGAACAAATTTCCCTGTCCTTTCTACAAATTCAATAGCGTACTCATGAACATTGATAAAGTATCTTATACTTTCCCTAAAAGCACCAAAACTGCTTTCAAATCTTTTCACGAGGAGTCTTCTCATAAAATCATAAAGGTTTCTCTGAAAGACGAACATAAAACTCTCTTCTTTTGGAAGTTTCTCTACTTCCTCCTCAGATATTAGATCTCTTTCATACTTTATGGGGAAATATACAGCACCTTTAAATTTCCCTCCACCTTCCTCAGCATCAGCAAAGGTATTTATAACTTCATCGTAAAACTCTGACTGCTCCTTTGTGAGTTCAAAAAAACATTCTTCCGGGTCTTTAACCTTTGAAATAGCAAGCTCTTCTCCATAATATTTAAGGTCAAGTCTATTCCTCCTTATAACTACAGGCTCCAGTATCCCCCTTATATCTTTTGCAAGTTCTCGAGCTTTTTTTTGAACTTCATAAAGACTTACTAAGTTATTTCCAAATATCTCCTTGTAATATCCAACAGCTCTTTCTCTTTTTTTCTTATCTTCCGAATTGTAATAGTTTTTTATGTAAGACAACTTCTTGAATAACCCTTCGTAATAATTGAATCTGTTTTCTAAATCTTCATCTAAAATAATTGTTGACTTTTTGGGAATTGTAAACAGTTTTAGAAGCGCAAATATATCTGATGGGCGGTTGTTAAACGGAGTTGCACTAAGAAGTACAACAATCTTACCTCTACATATTTCGTGAAGGAGATGGTATCTTTCTGTATTTTCATTTCTGAACCTATGAGCTTCATCTACGATGACCACTTCAATGTCCCTGTGATTTCTAACAAAATCAAGTACCTCCCTAAGCTTACCAATCGACCAAACTTCCCAATCATATAACCCAAAATCTTCAAGATATTTTTTCCATCCATAAGTTTTACTTTCATCACCAATAAGATGTGGTGGACATATAACAATACCTCTTTTACCTAACGCCTTAGCCAAAGTACTAGCAATAACTGTTTTACCAAGCCCAACAACATCCGCAAGAATAACACCTCTATGGGTTTCGCACATCTTTATAGCTTGTAGAACAGCCTCAAGTTGGTAATTGTATGGAACATAAGAAGCTTTATCAAAAATATACTTCACATAATCCTTTTTTTCTATATCTACCCCTGCATGCAAATCAAGATAAATTTTCAAAATATATGCCCAAGCCTCAAATGGTGTAATTTCCCTAAGCAACGTATCTCTCTTCAAAATTCTAACTATTTTCACCACATCTTCAGGATCAAATTCAATAGATTTTTCCCATAACTCATCAAAATATTTTTCCGCATCCTCAACCCCATAATCTTTTATTTCAACATTAAACTCCTCTTGAGACCTAAGCCCTGCCCGTGTAAAGTTACTGCTCCCCGTAATAAATAAATGTGGTATTACCTTGCTTATCTCATCTTGCAACTTGAAAATATATAGCTTTGAATGATTCGATTGTTTGGTTTTTCTGATAACAAGTTTCCCTTCTTGAAGAAGTCTCAAAAAAAATTCCGTTTGCTCGTAAATCTCTCTCTTATCAAGATCCGAAGAATTAAAAGCAGCCCTCAAAGAATTCAAAAATTCCTCCTTAGACTCAATCTGGTTATACTCCTTAAGATTACTAGAGTATTCATAAATCCCATTCACTCCATCATCAACGTTAAGCCCAACAAGAACTTTAATAAACTCTCGACCTAATTTCCCATTACTATCAAGATACCTCAAAGACTCGTAAATTTCTCTTAATCCAGAAAAATAAAAAAAACCCACCAAAAACTTAAGCTCTTTACTATTAGTTACAAGTTCTCTTATTCTCGAACCTAAATCCTTCCCTTTCTCATTAGTTATAAACATACTTAATTTACTCCGGATTATACTGAATTTTCTGCCAAATTAGCAACTAAATAGAAGGTTTCAAAAATAAATACTAATATCAAAAATGATACCGAAAAGAGAGACTTCTAAGAGCTATAATCATTAACGTTCTTTAGAGTAGGCTCAAAAATTACATAATATTAAGTTTTGTGGAAAAGTTATAAAAATAAATTACAAGAAGAACAGCTTCTCGAATTTATTTGAAAAAGAGAAATAGTAGAATGTATAATTCTAAATATGTCAAATATAGCACCCACTAAACTGAACTTAATAAACACTAAGGAATTCCTATCCTTAGCAAAGGAAGGAAGAAATTTACTTGACGAAAAAAAAGAGGTACTGATAACGAACATCTTAGCAGTTGTTAAAGAAGTAAAAATCCTAAGGAAAGAACTGGACGAATTAGTTAGAGAAATATACAATGACTTTATATACATAAAGTCAATTTTGGGTGATGAATTTGTTTACAACGAATTAAAATGTGCAAATGTAAGAGAGGTGGAATTTGACATAATAAACAAAAACATAATAGGAGTAGTAGTACCAGTAGTGAAATCCATAAACATAAAAATATCTCCTCAGATAAATTCATCAGTATTTTTTTCTTCCTACAAACTAGAATCAATAAAAGATAAATTCGAAGTACTAATTAAAAAGATTATCGAAGTATCAGAAAAAGAATCTGTATTATGGAACTTGATAAAGGACCTTAAGAAAACCCAAAGAAGAGTAAATGCTCTGGACAATGTAATAATACCAGAATTACAAAGTAACATAAAATTTATAGTAGACTCACTTGAAGATAGAGATAGAGAAGTATTGTTTCAGCTTCAAAGAATGAAATCTAGAAAATATAAGGAAAACCAATGAAAACAGTCAGAGTTCTAGCACTTGGGGATGTTGTAGGGACTAAAGCAGTAGAATTACTCTCCAAGAAATTAAAAACTCTAAAAATATATACACATGCTGACGTAGTAATAGTAAACGGTGAAAACGCTAGCTTCAGTGGTGTAGGAATAATGGAGAAAGAGTATGAACTGCTAGTAAAATCAGAAGCGGATGTAATAACAAGCGGTAACCACATATGGGACAAAAAAGAAATATATAACTTTATAGAAAACTCCCCATACCTAATAAGACCTATAAACTACCACCCATCTCTACCGGGAAAAGGAAGTATCATAATAGAAAAAACCAACGAAAATGGATCTGTTAAGATAGCTATAATAAACGTAATCGGAAGTATATTGATGGATCCACCTTTCATATCTCCTTTCCACGCAGTTCAAGAAGAAATAGAAAAAGTTGGAAAGGAAACAAAAATAATAATAGTGGATTTTCACGCTGAGGCAACATCAGAAAAAATATTGATGGGATGGTTTCTTGATGGTAAAGTATCACTTGTCTTCGGAACACATACACATGTACCTACGGCAGACGAAAAAATACTCCCAAATGGGACAGGATACATAACAGACATCGGGATGTGTGGATTTTCAAAATCAGTAATAGGAAGTAAAATAGATGAATCTATGAAAAGAATTATTACAGGAATACCACAAAGGTTAAACCCTTCAATAGATGGAGAATTCGAAATAAACGGAATAATATCAGATATAGACACAGAAACAGGGAAAACTATAAACATAAAGAGATTAAACTTAAAACTACCTAGTGACTTATGAACATAGAAGAATTCGACTTTGAACTACCAGAAGAGCTAATAGCATACTACCCCCTTAAAAACAGAGATAAGTGTCGATTACTAATCATCGACAGAAAAAATAATTCCTTCCACGAAGGAATATTCACAGACATAAAAGAATACCTAAAAGAAGGTGATATTCTTATACTCAATAACTCAAAGGTAATAAAATCTAGAATCTTTGCAAAGTGTAAAAGAACTGGAAGAGAACACGAAATATTAATAACAAACCTAATAAACAAAAAAAGTTTTACAGCACTCGTAAGAAATATAAAAAAACTAAAAATAGAAGATGAGCTAATCACCAGAGAATTTGTATTCAAAATCAAAGATATCAAAGAAAACATAGCATCATTGGAGTCAAATAAAGAAATCTCATTAGAAGAAATCGAAAAAATAGGCCAATTACCTTTGCCACCATACATAGAAAAGATAAGGAAAAAGCTCAATCTACCTATAGTAACTGAAATCGACGAAATGTTCTACCAAACAGTATATTCATCTATTCCAGGATCAATAGCATCTCCAACAGCAGGATTACACTTTTCAGAAGAACTAATAAGGGAAATTGAAGAAAAAGGAGTAACAGTAAAATACATAACACTACACGTCGGGCTCGGAACTTTTGAACCTATAAGAACCAAAAAAGTAGAAGAATTCAAATTAAAGGGGGAATATGCAGAGGTACCAAAAGACGTGATAGAAAGCATAATCAAGTCAAAAGAGAAGAAGAACAAGGTAGTAGCAGTTGGAACAACAGTAGTAAGAGCACTTGAGACAGTATTTAGTGACATCAACAAATATAAGGATGGTTTCAAAGGAATAACCAACATATTCATATACCCAGGATACAAATTCAAAGTAGTAGACGCTATGATAACAAACTTTCATCTACCTAAATCTTCACTAATACTGCTCATTTCAGCATTTGCAGGAAAAGACCTCGTCATGAGAGCATATAAGTATGCCATAGAAAATAAATTTAGATTCTATAGTTATGGTGATGCAACCTTGATTATTTAACTCTTAAGATTATTTCAACTTAAAAGTAAAAGACACAAAAATATTAAGAGAATAATTATTTAACCTTGAGAGCTTTCACAAGTACCTTTATAACTTCTAAGGTATCCAGATTATTACAATTACCTTTACTAGACATACACATATCGATATGAGCTTCTAGTATTTTGACTATTACTTCGTTTATAGCTGATTTGACTGCAGATAACTGCAAAACTAAATCCTCACAGGCTTTGTCGTTATCAAGCATTTTAATAACATAATCAAGATGTCCCTTGGCTCTACTTAGTCTATTCCTTAGCTTCTCCTTGACTTCATGACTCAAGTGAGAAGGTTTGTATTCCTCTATATTTATATCTACCATAATTAAACTCCCTAGTAAAAATTAACATCAAAATTTTTCCAAATCAAATTTATCTATATAATCTCTAATCTTCTGAGAAACTTCAACTACCTGCTCAACAGATCTTCCAACAAAAAACTTAATATCCCTAACATCTTCAACAGCTTTTTTTAAAACATCAGGAACATCTTCTTTCTTAAGCTCATCAAGAAGGTTTACACTATCTCCTGATCTATTTTTCTCAACCACCATCATAGCTTTATCCCTTATAACTTTGTGTAAATACTGTCTATCACCGCCGTTTTTAACAGCTCTCATGAGTATATTCTCAACAGCATAAAACGGTAACATTTCCTTCATTCTACGCAAAATAACATTTTCGTTAACAACCAAACCATTAACAATTTTATTGTACAGTAACAAAATGGCATCAACACATAAAAATGCCTCAGGTATTATGATTCTCCTATTAGCAGAATCATCAAGTGTTCTTTCAAGGAATTGGGTAGAATGGTTCTGTAGAGCAACCAAAGGTAAACTTAGTAAATACCTTGCCAAAGAATTAATTCTTTCACTTAAAATTGGATTTCTTTTATAAGGCATAGCCGAAGAACCAACCTGTTTTCTACCAAAAGGTTCCTCGATTTCGCCAACGCTCTGCAAATACCTAATATCATTAGCAAATTTTGAGCTAGAAGAACCAATAGTAGATAATTTCGAGAGAATAATATAATCGTACTTTCTTGAATAAGTTTGACCAGTTATCCAAAAACTTTCTCTAAATCCTAGTTTTCTAGAAACCATATCATCAAGTTTTTTAACTTTATCGTGATCATAATCAAAAAGCTCAAGGTAACTTGCCTGAGTACCGGTAGTACCTTTAACTCCTCTTGTTCTCATTCTAGATATAAAATCATCAACTTCCTCAAGATCAAGGAACAAATCATAAGCCCATAAAACAGCTCTTCTACCAACAGTAGTTGGCTGAGCTGGCTGAAGATGGGTATAAGACAAACAAGGAAGATCTTTATACCTATCCGCAAAATCTAAAAGAGATTTTATAACATCAATAAGCCTCTTCCGGACTAAGAGCAAAGCCTTAAAGATTATGTACATCTCAGAATTATCAGTAACCTCGGAACTAGTAGCACCTAGATGAATTATTGGTTTAGCTAACTTAGCCTGCATCCCATAAGCTTCTATATGAGACATAACATCATGGTTTAACTCTTTTTCTATCTCCTTAGCAACGTCAATATTAACATCATCACTATACTTTTTCATCTCTTCTATCTGCTCATCTGTAATAGGAAGCCCTAATTCCTTCTGAGATTCTGCAAGAATTATCCAAAATTTTCTCCAACTTCTGTACTTGGATTCCTCGGAAAAAATATCTACCATTTCTTTTGAAGCATATCTATCAATCAAAGGATGATTAAAAGGCATACTCATTAATTTTAACATACACTAAAAAAAAATCTCAAAATTTCTAACACCAACTAAAACTAGTTTCTTTTAGAATCCAATTGAAGGTAAATAACTTCATACCTGACTCTACCATTATCAATAGCATCTTTAACAGCGAGTTCTATCTGAGAAAGTTGTGATTTTCCTGTTTTGACCTCGATAAATATAATCTCTTTTATAGTGTTAGTCTGATAGGCATCACTATAACCATCAAAAACTATATAATCCACAGGTGACCCCAAAAACCTAGCATCCGAAAGCTTATAGTTAAAAAATGGAGTAAGAGGTAAAATTTGTTCAGAAACTTTACCTTTTATAACAGACCTAGAAAAATTCAAGGCCATCTTTCTCTCTTTTCTAAATATTCCGACCCAGAGAAAGGCATGGGGGTTACACCGAATAGCAGCTTTTGTAAAAATAGAAAATCCCCCGGCCCGTTGAAAAGCCGAGGGATTCCCGTTTGAGGTTACA
>JBKBIJ010000055.1:0-11240 GCA_046299455.1 Brevinematia bacterium
TATGCAGTGAAGAAGGGGTGGTATATGATGTGTGGATAACATTTGGGAGTATGCATGAAGTTAGGGTTTTTAGGGAGATTATGGAGAATTGTGTGGTATAATGTTGTTGTGTGTGATAGTAGGGGTTTGAGGAGGAAGAGGCAGGTGGTGGAAGGTGTGATAAGTTAGATAAAGCTTTTTAATGCTGGAAGTGGTTGGAGGACTTTGACTTGTGTGCTTGTGTATGCATATGCTTATGCTATTGGATGTAGCTTTTATAGAAGGTTTGTTTAATGATACCTAATTTCTCACCCAACGTATTGTTCTAATTATTTTAGATGTGTTTTTGAAAATTTTTAAAAATGTGATATGTTTTGGAATATCCTCTTTTTTAGGTATTTTGAACTCCTAGATATGGAACTTAGTGTTTTTAAATACCTTCCTTTTTATTTGTAAGATGTATGTGTATTTAGTTAATATTAGTATTATGATACTTTTTCTAGTTTTACTTTTTGTTTTTGTTGGTAGTGGTTTTGGGGATAGTTTTATGGATTTGAATGAGTTTTATCTGGATAATGGGTTAAAAGTTATTCTTGTAAAGAGAGACATTTTGCCTATAGTTTCAGTTCAGTTGTGGTATAAGGTTGGTGCTGTTGATGAGGTTGATGGTAAATCTGGTATAGCTCATTTTTTGGAACATATGGCATTTAAAGGTACTAAAAACTTAAAACCTGGTGAGTTTTCTAAGATAGTGAGATCTCTTGGTGGTGAAGATAATGCTGCTACTTCTTGGGACTATACTTTTTACTATGTTGATGTACCTTCGGAATATACTGTTAAGGTTTTAGAAATGCTTAAGGAAATGATGTTTGACATTAAGTTTGACTACACTGAGTTTGAAAGAGAAAAAAAAGTTATATTGGAAGAGAGAAGGATGAGATACGAGGATGATCCTTTTGGACAATTTTTTGAGGATTTTCTTTTAAATTCTTTCAAACGGATAAATTATCGTCGTCCAATAATTGGTTGGGAGAAGGATATAAAATCTCTTACTTTGGGTGATTTAATTCATTTTTACAATACTTACTACTCTCCAAAAAATGCTACTCTGATTGTTGTTGGAAATATTGATAAAGAATATGTTTCTAAAGAAATAGCGAGGATTTTTTCAGAATCATCAAAAAATCTTACCCAAAAAGAAGAAAACGTTGAAAATATCGCTGAGTTTAACGTTGGTAAGATAGAGTTTAAAACCGTAAGGAAAGATGCAAAATCTAGAGCTGTTATTATAGGTTTTAGAACACCTTCTTATAGGATTTCAAAGAAAGATGTTGCTTCTTTAGAGGTACTGGAGTATATCTTAGCTGATGGTAGAGGGTCTAGGCTTTTTAAAGATCTAGTTGTTAGTAAAAAACTCGTTTCTTCAGTAAGTGGGGGTATGATGTTAGGTAAGTATCCTTTTTTGATTTACTTTTTTGCTATTGCTAATCCAGATGTTAGCTTATCTTCAATTAGATCTGAGATGATCTCTTGTATTAATTCTATTCAAAAAGGTGTTCTCCAGGAGGAGTTGAAGGTTGCTAAAAAGAAAATAAAAGCCGAAAGAATATATGAACTCCAAAAAAACAAGGGTATTGCTTCTTCTTTTGGGTGGAGTGAAGTCGTTTTGGGTGATTATAGGGAATTGGATAACTTTATAAAAGTTATAGACGAAGTTACTGAAGAAGATGTTATTGAAACTTTCAAGAAGTACTTTTCTGAGAATAATATGATCGTAGGTGTTCTTGAGAATTAGGGTTTTATGGAGGAGATCTTTTATCATAAACCTGTTCTTGTTAATGAGGTTATAAATAACATTATTGTCAAACTTGATGGTGTATATATAGATTGTACTTGTGGAGAAGGTGGACATTCTTATGAAATAGCAAGAACTATAAATGGTAGAGGTATATTGGTATGTGTTGATAAGGATAGGGATATTCTAGATAGGGCTAGGGTTAGACTGAAGGATTTTGGTAACGTTTATTTTCTTAATGAAGGTTTCGAGAATATTGATAAGATTTCGATCGAAACAGGAATTGATAAATTTGATGGAGTTTTGGTAGATCTTGGAGTTTCAATGTACCATTACAAAAATAAAAGAAAGGGATTTAGTTTTGATTCCGAGTTCCCATTAACTATGACCTATGCTAAAGCTAGTGATGTTGAATATACAGCATATAAGGTAGTTAATACATTTTCCGAAAAAGACCTTGCTGAGATAATATTTAATTATGGAGAGGAAACTCTAGCAAGAAAAATATCGAATGCTATAGTTGAGTATAGAAAGAAAAAGAGAATAGAAACGCCAAAAGAGTTAGCTGATATTATAGCTAGAGCAGTTGGTAGATACTATAAGTCAAAAATCCACCCCGCTACTAAAACGTTTATGGCTATAAGAATATTTGTTAATAAAGAATACGATTCGATTGAAAAACTACTATCAAAAGTAAAAAATTTTATAAATCCTGGTGGTAGATTATGTATTATAACTTTCCATTCAGGAGAAGATAGGTTAGTCAAGAATAAAATGAAAGATTTGGTGAAGATGGGTGATTTTAGAATGATTACCAAAAAACCGATAATTCCATCTGAAGAGGAGCTTAGATGTAATCCTTCTGCTAGGTCTTCGAAGCTGAGAGTTTATGAAAGGGTTTAGTTATGAGAAGGGTTTTTTATTTTTTAGTTATTTTATTTGTATTTTTTAGCGTTATGATTTTCTCTATAGTTCAAAGAGAATACTATAGATCACTGTGCATTCAAGAGAAAAAGTTGGAAAAAGATATAAAATCGCTTGAAGATGAGTATAAAAAGATCGTGTATGAAATAGAAAGGTTAACTACCTTTGAAAACTTAGTTGGTAAAGAGTTATCGAGGTACAAAGTTTCTCTTAATAGAGTTATATTGATAGCTGATAAGAACTAGGTGGTATGAATAAGATACTTCTTGTAAATGGTCCGAATTTGAATATGTTAGGTGTCAGAGAGCCAGATAAGTACGGTAGATTAACTCTCTCAAGTATTGTAAATAATTGTTCAAAGATAGCAAAAAAGTATGGTTATGAAATTATAGATTTTCAGTCTAACTCAGAGGGCGATATCGTAAGTTTTATCCAGAAGGAAGGGTTAGAAGCAAAAGGATTATTAATAAATGCTGGTGCATATACACATACTTCTATAGCTATAAGAGATGCTATTTTGTCAGTTGGTATACCTTTTGTTGAAATCCACCTTTCAAATGTTTTTTCAAGGGAGTCTTTCAGACAACATTCCTACCTTTCAGATATTGCTATTGGCGTTATTACAGGTTTTAAAGAAGATAGCTATTACTTGGGGTTGCTTTCACTTCTATCTTATTTGGGTGAAAAAGTTTTTGTGTGAAATAGTATTTTGTGTACATACGTTTCCCTAAAAAATAACTTCTTCTACGTTCTATCACGAAGGTATGTAAAAAATTCAATTTCCTGAGTCTATTTTTCTCTTGTCCCTTCTTAAAACTTCTTAGGAAGATGGTTTATTTAACTTACTAATTTTCTTTCTTCACTTATTCTTACAAAAGCTTAACTAAAACCTACTAGGATAAGTTTTTATATTATTTCTATTTTCATAACTTCTAAAGAAGATAGTTTCTTGGGTCAAGTCATCTAGGAATTTTCTATGACTTATTTATTACTACAACCTATTCATAGAGTTAATCTTACTATGGGATTTCTATTCTATAAAGTTTCTAAAAATGATATTTTCTTGAGAAGTTGCCCCTTAAGAAGTTATCGAATTTATCGAGAAATATTTTTTACACCAAGTTTATGTAAAAAGTTATAACCGTAATGTTCAAATCTTCTATTAACTTGTTCCCTTATCTCTTAAGTCCATATCCAAGATTACAATGGATATTGCAAAAATCAAATTTCTTAGACTTTTCTTTCTCTTATCTTTATTAATCCTATTCAGATAGGCTTTTATTACAAATATTTCTGTTTTCATGGCTTCTTTCGTAGGATTTCTTTTTTGTGTTTCTTCTTAAAGCTTATTTAGGTAACTTCTGTTCTATGACTTTGAAAGAGGGGTAGTTTTTTGAATTGATTTTCTTAGGAGTTTTCTATAGACTTAGGATATCTACTGCCAATTACAAATTATAGTTTTTCTAAAAATTTTTGTACCATATTTTTTACTTGGAAATTTTTGAATATTACTTGGGGAGGTAGTGGAGTGTCTCTCCATTCGGCATATAATAAAAAACTTATGCTGCAAGAATTAGTAGGATGAACTATATTCATGTAGGCGTTACTATTATTTTATTTATGTACCATAATTTCTAAAGATAGGTAGTTTCTTAAGGTGATAAACTTTAGAAGTCTTCATAAATTTTGAAACCATTCTAAAAGCAAAATGTATATAGTTGAATAAACAAAGAAAAACAATGCAAAAAAAACATATATACTATCGAGAAAAAAAGCTTTTATGGTATTTTCGATTTCATAACTTCAAAAGAAAAGTAATTTCTTGAACTGATCTTAGGAGTTCCACATAAATTTAGAGAAACTATTTAGAATATTATTTGGATACTCTCTCGTTATGGTAATTACGTTTTTTACTCTAAGTAGTAGAGCTAATATTTTTGAAAAAACCTTACCTTTAAGAAGGTAGTTTTTTAAGGTAATGTAGACTTTTAAGAGTTTATCTTAATTCCTTAGACATAATTTTGAAGAAATTTAAATACGAAGGTAATACTACTGCCTACTCGGATAGCTTTCGTCTATGGTAGGTTTTTTAAAATAACAGAAAGAAGTGATTATTTGGAGTAATGACTTTTTGAATACCTTTGTATGGATAAAGTAATATTTTTGAATATCTTTTGCGTATACTTGTGAAAAAACAGAAATATTTTATTAGAAATAAATTTTACAAGTTTTTTTGATATTTCTTAAAATTCCCTTTGAAGGAGGGATTTATGAAAAAAGTTTCGATTATTATTGTTAGCTTGTTTGTGATTTTTTTTGTATTGGCTAGGTTGGGGTTTTCTAAGGTAGGTGGAGGTTTTGGAGGAATACAGATTTCTGGATTGTATCCATCTGGTATTCCTGATTTGAATACTAGATTATTTTCCCTTGGGTATAATCAATCGTTTAGTGAGGTGCTACCGGGTGTTGGAGGATTTGGTTTTGGGATTATGAATAAAGTGGTTATTAGTGGTTTTGGGGTAAAGGTATTACCTATTACTATTGAAGGAAAATTTAATAACACTAACGTAAGTGCAACTATTGATGGCGGAATGGGATTTTTTGAGGTTGGTTATGCTCTTTTGAGTGATAATTTTTCATTGATACCGATGCTTGGAATAGGTGGTGGAGGTTACTTACTTAACTTCAAGTCAAAAACCGATGCTATGGATTTTGACAATGTTGCAAGATCACCTTTATCTTACAATAATACTGTCAATTATGGAGGATGTGCTATAGAACTAAGTGTTTTATTTCTTGGAAAAATTAATTTATCAGAAAGGAAATTTAAATGGAATGAAAAAGATGTCAATGGTTATACATCTGTAGGTTTATCACTAAAGTTAAGCTATTTGTTCTTAATACTAGATAATGATGTTACCATAATAAATGAACCCATAATAGGGCAACATAATCTTCTGATTGGACTTTCCATATTTTTTGGTGGTGGTAGTGAATCAGAATAAATCTATAAATTCTGCTGTTATCATTAAAAATTACTCTAGCAAAGTAAAAGATTACTTAAGTAATACCCCTCTAACTAGAGGGGTATCGTTTAAAAAATACTACTTCCATGCTTAAAGTTGTTCAAAAGTACATCTAAGAAACTAGATAACACCTAAAAGTGTTTGTTCCTCAAATAAAAAATGCTCTTACTCTTAGAGTAAATAAGAGGGAAAGTAATATTTTTAAAAACAATTATCATGTATATTGTAGTAAGTGTACCTGAAGAGAGGAGGGTGAATATGTTTTTGATATATATTCAATATTTGTAGTTTCTGTTGGTATTTACTTTTGAAACAGTTTAAATTTTGGAGGATAGTTTTCGTATTTTAGGATTCAAAAATTTAGGGATACAGAAATGCGGAGAGGGCGGGATTTGAACCCGCGGTACGGCGTGAACCGTACACAGCATTTCCAGTGCTGCTCCTTAGGCCGCTCGGACACCTCTCCAAAAACTATGGTTACCTATCAGTGAAAGGTAATAACGCCATTATTCTGGCTATCTTTATTTCTCTTGTTATCTTCTTCTGGACTTTTTTGCATATCTTTGTGACTTTAGAAGATCTAATTTTACCAGTTATTGTTAGAAATTGCGAAAGTATATCCACATCTTTGTAAGTTATGTTAAGTAGTTTTTCAGGACAAGTTCTTTTCTTTTTCCTGACGATAAATCCTTTTTGCGGTTCTTGAGAAGACTCTTGGCTTGTTTTTTCATCTTGATCTTTAGGTAAGTTTTCAGCTTCTGCCATAAACCCTCCTATATATCAAATTCTCTTTTAGTATCTATGTTTTTTATATTTTCTTCATCATCAAGCTCTGAATAGTCTGGTTCACCATCTTCAAAATAGTATTCATCATCTTTGATATCATCGCTTAAAAACTCTTCTTCAAAATCTTCTTCGAATGTTTCACCTTCGGTAGTATCTTTATATTGCTGGTTGCTAACGAAATCTGAATAATTCCCTTGCTTTATTTTTATGTCTGTTTGATTATCCTGTTCTCGATAGCTTTGGACATTTTGCGCGGAGATGTTATTTTCTTCTCTCTGTTTTGGAGATAGTAATAGTATATTTTCTGCAACTATTTCAGTATTTGTCTTTGTAATTTCGTTTCCATTTTGATCTCTGCTTTTCCAAGTTGATTGTGTTAGCCTACCTTCTATTAGTATTTTATCACCTTTTTTAGTGTATTTTCCTACTATCTCACCTATTCCTTCCCAGCATATTATATCAAAAAAGTACGTTCTTTTTTTATCTTTGAAAGAGTCGTCTACCGCTAACCTTATTCTCGATACAGTTTTACCCTGTTGGGTAATCAGAGTTTCTGGATCTTTGACTAAGTTGCCTACTATTACCACTTTGTTAAAACTTCTTGCCATAATTATTCTTTTTCTGAGATTTAACTCTTAATATAATGTATCTTATAACATTTTCATCTATTTTTACTAATTTATTGAGGTTTTCAATTGTTGATTGATTACCTTCAAAAAGTATAAATTTGTATATTCCTTCTGTGTATTTTTTCCTATTCTTTCTTATAGGATATGCAAGAGTTCTTCTACCAAGTTCTGATTCTTCTATGACATTTCCGTTGTGTTGATTGATTATGTCTTTAATTTTACTAATGACAATTGGGACAATTTGTTCATTTGGTTCTATTATTAAACCAATCTCATAAGCTTTTCTTTCTTGAGCTCTATATTTGGTAATTGCTTCTTTTATTTGCGCAATATCCATAAACTTTACATATGAGGTTTAACGTTAAACCTCAAACCGAGAATTTTTTTGCCCCCTTCGGTCATGGGACATTGTTTTTAAGAATATTTTGTATATTTTATACGTGTTTTTGCAAATTTGCGTGGATGTGGTACTAAAAATCTAATTTTCTCTTTTTTTCTTTAACTTCTAGAGAATGGTAGTTTTTGAATTTACTCCTCTAAGGAGTTTTTATAAAATTTACAAATTGTTTGATAATGTACTCTTATTACGGTGTTTTTCTGTCTCTTAACTTCCTATTACTCCCCTTACAAACTATTTAGATAGGTGTTCTTGTTATGATATTTCTGTGCTATGATTTCTAAATAAAGGTGTTTTCTTATAGTGATGTACTTTTTTAAATAGGAAATTGGCATTTTGGGATTACCCTTTCCTTAGGAAGTATTGAAAAGATATTTTTTAGAGTAGTTTGATGGTAGATAGGAGATATTTTTTTTGTGTTTTACGTCGTTTTTGGCATATAACAAAGTTTATAATTTTTTAATGTCTTTTGGTTTTGAGATAAAAAATTTGGTTGATAGGATCATAAAATTTTACTCGGGTTATGTTGATTGGTGGCCATATTTTGAAGATAAAAGCGAAATAATCATTTCAGCGATATTAACGCAAAACACTAGTTGGAAAAATGTTATAAAATCACTGAATAACCTGAGAAATCTTATTGGTAGTTTGAAAATTGAAGAGATCGTGAGATTGCAATTGGAAGATTTAGAAATGTTGTTTAAACCTTCAGGATTCCAAAAATCAAAATCAAAAACAATCATAAGTATCTCTAATTACATTTTAAAGAACTATAAAACTTTCAAAAATGCTAAAAATCACTTTAGAACTTTTATAAGATCAAGTTTTTCTTTTCTTGAAAAACTTTCAAAAGTTAAGGAGTTTAGAAATGAATTGTTGAAAATAAAAGGTATAGGTAAAGAAACTGCAGACAGCATCCTACTTTATTCTTTCGAGCTACCATCCTTTGTTATAGATTCATATACCGTCAGAATCATAAATAGAACACTAAGCAAGAATTTTAACAAAAATTCACATTACGATTACTTGAAAAATCAATTCGAAATCAATATAATCTCTAACCTAAGACATTATCTAAGACTATCTTCATTGTTACCAGAAACTCATAAAACAAATGATTTACTAAGTATATTCACTAACTTACTAAAAGTTTTACATGCTGGCTTTGTCGAAGTTTGCAAAAATTTCTGTCGCAAAAAAACAACACTCTGCCACAAATGCCCCATTCGTTATATATGCTCATTACATAAGAAAATAATAATGTGAAAATTTTGCAAAATGTATGTGAAAATTTTTTACATTAATTTACAAGTTTTTTGTTAATTTTTACGGATCTATGTTTGTACTACCATAGAAACTATAGGTATTTTGAACAGGTTGGTTTATAATCTAATTTTGGCATGATTGTTGTATTATTATATTATGGCTTATGATTTTATTTACTTTTAGTTATTTGCGATATATAATATTTGTGGAGGAAGGATTATGTTGAGGTTTAGGTTGGTATTTTACATTTTAGTAGTTGTTTTTATTTTAGTAAATGTTGGTTTTGGTGAATCTTACTATTATTTTGAAGAATTTAGTACTACTCCTACAGGTTGGTGGTATGTAGCTACTGGGATTGATGGTGGACTCTGGTATGGTAGAGATGGTACTTTCCCTACCTATGTAGCTGCTATTAGGGAAGGAAGTGTGAATTTTGTTGGGAGTAATTTAGTTTTCGATAGAAGAGTTGTTAATTCCTCAAGTACTGATGGTTTAGGTACATGGGTTGGTTTTGTAGTTGGTTTTACTAATAAACTTTGGAATGCTACTCCTTATAACCCGTTTGGGTTTGAGATACTGAGGAAAGCTGCCCAGATAGATCCCCAAGATGTAGATCCTACTTCTAGTGGTTATGGGGCTGCCGCTTATAACCCTGAGTCAAGACGTCATGCTGCTTCTATGTCTATATTTCTAGCTGTTTACTCTAATCTAAATAACAATTCTCCAAACTATACTCGTTTCCCTGACCAAATTGTTTTTTATGATATGATGAGGATGTGTGATAATATTAGTAATGATGCTACTACTACTCCATACAGCCAGTGGGGGTATTGGACTGGTTCTTACAATAGGCTTTACACAACTAATGTGCCTTCTCTTACTGGTGCTGCTTACAATATAAAGCCAATCCTAGAATGGAATATGGATGATAATTGGGTGCACGTTAGTGGTGAAGGTACTGTCTATAATCAGTATAACAATGCTTTATCTACTAATACCAATTTTATAAAAATAATGATGACACATGATGGCAGTAAAGTGAGCTTTTTTGTCAATCCAAACCCTAATAATCTTAATACTGGACCTTTTGCAGGTATTCCCAATGCTATGCTCAAATTAGGAGATGCTTATGTAGCATTTAGTAGTAATATTTTCCCTCTTATGGGGGTTGAGACGATAAGGTATGATACTGAAAGACAGTATGTTGTTTTTGATGATTTTTATATTCGTACTATTGCTTCTGCTGTAACTTCTGAGATCTCACCGTATGAAGTTGGTACGAATTCAAACTTTACCTTGAACATATTCGTAAAACCGATATTTGGTAGTGTCGACGATGCTGGTGTTTCCGAAGTTTGGATAAAGAAACCTGATAGTTGGACTTCGTTTAATTGGAGTTCTTATACAAACCAGATTGCTATAATGGTTTATAGTAACAATAATTTACTTCAAATTTTCTCTAAGCAAGTTGGTGATGTTAATCCTAACGCTGGTAACGTTTCACTTTCTATTAAAACTATCTCTGTAAATAACGATACCTTAAAAATAAGGTTTAGGGCTACTTCGTCATCAGATAACCAGATAATAAGACCAATAACTACATCAGATTTTACTAATAAGTTTATTAGAATTGTTATTTCTAATATTTCTCCTTCTCATGTAGCAAGTGGCCAGATTGACGTTTATGTTGATAACCCAAAATATTCTGATACTTGGACTGACACCGCTGTTGGTAGTGCACCTAGATATGCTACAACAGGTAAAATGAAAAGTTATTCTGGTAATGCTTTGTATGTTTCAAGTATTGATCCTTCACTGCTCGATGGTAATACTTTGTATTTATCTGTTCTTGGTCTTCCGAAAGCGTATGGGGGTATATCGCCTAATCTTGTTTATCAAGGTACAACAAATACTTTTTATTATGATATATCAACGAGAGGTATAGTTAATGGTGTTTATATAACTTCTGTTAAGATAGTTGTGCCACCTGGCTTTACGGTTAACTCTAATACCCCTATTGCTACTAATATATCTTCTTTGATTATAACAAATCCAAATAATATCATAGTTTCTAACGAAAGTGGCACAAATGTTATATACATCGATTATTGGAGAGAAGGTAAATATTTGCCTGAAGTTGATGGTATCGATAAGATAACCATAAAAACTTTTGGTACGCCTATCGATATAACTAATAGGTTTGATAATTGGCTTGCTTATGTCAATAACAGGTATGTAGGTGGTATTGGTAATGTCTGGGTTTTGGTTGACACTAATAATACTTATCCTTCAAGAACTGTTGAAAGTAGAAGACCCAGAGCAAAAGTTGAAGCTTGGATTACTGCTAATGGTACTGTTGATAACTTTATCGAGAATACTTCAGTTAGCAATAACTATAGGTATGTTCTGAAAAATTTAGGTCTTACAGGTAATAATGT